>CAOVIS010000028.1:3020-4683 GCA_948543905.1 uncultured Bacilli bacterium | reverse complement strand
AAACTATTCCGCCAGTGCCACTAACATTATGGCTTCCCCAAATATTATAACCCTCAGTCTTTTCGGTTGAATCAGCATAAATATTAAACGAAATATCATAATAACCCTTTAAATCATCACTAAAATATTCTAAAACATCTAAAGTTGTTGATTTAGCATCTTCCAAACTTACTTTAGAATCATACTTAATTCCTACAAAAATAGTTAACACTGGTAAATCAATATTTACATCTATAACTCTTTTATTTTATTTACAATCTCATTTTTCATATTTTCATCAAAAGGATGTTTGTCTTTTTCTACAATTCTATCTCCATGTTTTTTGGTATCACTATCACCGACACCTACAAAGTAAGTGATAACAACAACACTTATAGCTACAAAACAAGTAATTATAATTAAAAATAAAACTACCAACACACTATTTTCATGCCAAATCTTTTTTAGTTTTTTCAATTTTCATCGCCTCTTTGTATAATATATTATATCATTAAATATTAAATCTCGCAATTTATAATTATTTTACAACTATTGACACAAAGCAGTGTAAATAAGATGTTTAATCCTTTTTTTCTAAACTTCTTTTTTTTCTTCCATCTTGCAATTTTAATTTTAACAAATCTTCTAAAGTAAAATTAACTAAATCACTAACTCCCTTGTTAGTTACAAATATATAAGTATTAAGTAAATCCCTAAGTTCTTCTGCACTTTCTTTAACCTGTTCTTTAATTCTTAAAAAAACTTGTTCTGTATCAATTCTTTGAAAACATACTTTTCCATACGCATTTTGTAACATTAAAGGATTATCTTCTTTAAAAGTATAATGTCCTATTTCCCAAGCATTACTATCAACTAGACCAATAAAATCATTATCATCACTTAAATTAATATCATTAACATTTTGTAAAAAATCATCTAAACAAATCAAAAATCTTTCTACAATCTCTGGATATAAAAGGACAATCTTCCCAATATTTTCTAAACTCTTACTTCTTATAGAATCCTCTAAATTTAAAGAACGTGCTATCTCAAAATGCCTTTTACTTCTAAGTCTAAGCTGCCACCTATAATTATTATAATACTGCCTCTCCAAAATACTATCATCAGGATAAATAAACATACTCGAAAACTCAAAATCTATTGGTGGATTAATACCAACAATTCTCCCATTTTCCTCTATAAAATTAACATTTTCATAATGATAATTATAATCATGCCTTAAAATTGCTAATAATATTTGAAAAGCCAAATCTCCCCCTAAAGAAGGATTATTTTTAATAAAATCTGAATCTAATATATCAGTATAACTATAAAATTCCATACAATAATTTACATAATCTTTAATATCAACTTTAGTATCTGGATATCTATCATATATATCCAGTAAGTTTATTAGCTTTTGATTACTTTTGATAGTTGATTTAACTAATATTCCCTTATCATAATACTTTTTTTGCTCCTGGCTTAATCCATGACAATAAGCAAGTCTACATATTGGAACCGAATTATCAAAAAAACGATTAATAACATAAGACCAATAAACCTCAGCATAACAAAATAAAGGTGTCGCATAAGGTTTTGTTTTACTAATTGGTTTAAATATGTATTCCTCATCATCGATTAAAAATACAGGAAAATACTTAGTACCTTTTACTACTCCTTT
>CAOVIS010000028.1:0-3004 GCA_948543905.1 uncultured Bacilli bacterium | reverse complement strand
CTAAATTACGATATTTATTATTTATATCTAAATGAATAGGATTAAAATCTATCATAAAACTCACCTCAAAAAGTATTATATCAACAAAATATCACAAAAAAGAAGATAATCATTCTAAACTATCCACAATTTCATGAAACTTAGCTTCATCCCAAATCTCAATATTAAGTTCTCTTGCCTTCTGAGCTTTCGACCCTGGTGCCTCCCCTACAATAACCACATCTGTCTTTCTGCTTACACTGTCTATTGCCTTTCCTCCATAAGACTCAATTAAACTCTTAATCTCATCTCGACTCATAAAACTAATAGTTCCTGTTATTACAAACTTTTTATCCGTAATTAATTCATTCTCTTTTATTTGCGTTCCTTTATATTCCATATTAATACCCATATCTTCTAGTGTATTAATAATTACCATATTACTTGGGTTAGCAAAATAATTAACAATATTCCGAGCCAAAATATCTCCAATATCACGAATATCTGTAAGTTCCTCATAAGTAACATTTATTAAATTTTGCATATTTTTATATGTACTAGCAAGAAGTTTTGCATTTTTAGACCCAATTCCGCTAATACCAAGGCCAAAAATAAGCCGCTCTAAACTATTATTTTTACTATTTTCAATTGCTTCTAATAATTTATCAACTTTCTTTTTTCCATAACCTTCTAAATCAATAATATTATCACGATACTTTTTTAAATTATAAAAATCCGGAATATTTTTTAAAAATCCTTCATTATAAAAATCTTCAACTATTTCATCGCCTAATCCATCAATATTCATCGCATTTCGACTAGCAAAGTGAATTAAACCTTCAATATTCTTCTTGGGACACTCCTCATTAACGCAAAAATAATCAACCATCCCTTTTTTAACTAAATCACTTCCACATATTGGGCAAATTTTAGCCATTACAAAAGGTTTTTCTGTTCCTATTCTTCGTTCTTTTTTAGCTTCTACAACCTCAGGGATAACATCTCCCGCTTTCCTAATTGAAACAATATCTCCAATTCTAAGATCTTTTATTAAACAATAATCTTCATTATGAAGAGTAGCCCTTGATATAGTAGAACCCATAACAAGTACTGGCTCTAACACAGCATTAGGTGTTACTTGACCAGTTCTACCCACTGAAAACTTAATATCTTTAAGTTTAGTTAAAACCTCTTCCGCAGGAAATTTATAAGCAGTCGCCCATCTTGGATATTTAGCTGTTGCCCCTAATTCCTGTTGCATTACAATATCATTTACTTTAATAACAACACCATCTATTTCATAAGGAAGACTATTTCTTTTTTCAGTATATTCTCGTATAAAGTCTAAAATTCCATCCTCATCACAAACAAATCTTGAAACACTATTCACTTTAAAACCTAAACTTTCCATAAAATCTAATGCTTCTTTATGCGTTTTAATCCCATAATCTAAAGGATTAGGTAAATGATATATCCACGTATCTAAATGTCTTTTAGCAGCAATCTTAGGATCTAACTGTCTAATTGACCCCGCCGCTGCATTTCTAACATTTTGCAGCTTAGCCTCCCCATTTTTTTCACGTTCTTTATTTAATTTTTCTAACGTCGCTTTATTCATATAGATCTCGCCACGAACCTCGATATCTATATCGCGTCCTAAATCAAGAGGCACAGTTTTAATTGTTTTAACATTATGAGTAATATCTTCACCAATTACTCCATCACCTCTAGTCGCTGCAAAAGCTAATTTTCCATGTTTATAATTTAATGATACACTAAGACCATCAATTTTAAGTTCACATACATAATTTGGTTTAAACCCAGCATTTTTAATTCTCGCACAAAACTCTCTAATTTCTTCTTCATTAAAAACATTAGAAAGACTTATCATTGGAATTCGATGAGCTACTTTAACAAATTTATCAATTGCTTCTCCCCCTACTCTTTTAGTAGGACTATTAGCATCTGCATACTCTGGATATTTTTCTTCTAAAATTATTAATTCTCTTAAATATTTATCATATTCTTGATCAGTAATAACTGGATCATCTAAATTATAATAACGATAATTAGCTTCTTTTAAAATAGCCGTTAATTCTTCAATTCTTAATCTCTTCTCTTCCATATTATTCCCAAAGACTACTTGGATACTCTCCTTTTAAAATCAAATCATTTATACTAGTCTTTAATTCATCTAAATCTTCTTTATAAGTAATTCCAAGCCACTTACTATTTGCAACTATATTTTTAAGAACTATTTCGCCACTAGCTATTTTAAGTTTTACAAGCTCTGGCAAAAAAGCCTCAGAATCAAGTACTACCTCATCACTTTGTTTAAAAAAATCTTCAAAATACTCTTCAGCATAATGAAAAAAATTATTCTTAAAAACAAACATATTCATTGATACTGGAGTATCTAACTTAATTTGAAATTTTTCTCCATCAACTAAAGATTCTGCAAGTGCATAATTATCATATAAATCAATTTTGCTTTCGACGATTTTTTCAATGTTATCTCCATTTAAAAAGCATACTCCTCGCTTAACACTTCCAAATTTCGATGCCGTAACAAAACACGGATAGCTAATACATGCATATTCTCTATCATTTTTACTATCACTTAAAAAATTGCTAGCTTTAAAATAGGCATCATGCCCATAAAAATCATCGGCATTTATAACTACAAAATCACCTTCTACTACATCTTTAGCTGCAAGTACTGCTTGTAATGTTCCCCAAGGTTTTTTACGTTTTTCCACCAAATATCTTTTAGATTCTAAAATATCTCCTATTTCTTGATAAGCATATACAACATTAATTTTATCTTCAATTCTTTTACCAATAGTTTCCCTAAAAGCTTGTTCTAAATCTTTTTTTATGACAATTACTACTTTATCAAATCCTGCTCTTATAGCATCATAAATTGAGTAATCAATAATAAATTCCCCATTAGGACCTATTGGTTCTATTTGTTTTAAACCACCAAAACGACTGCCTAATCCAGACGCCATAATAACTAACGTTT
>CAOVIS010000027.1:5143-10185 GCA_948543905.1 uncultured Bacilli bacterium | reverse complement strand
TTTTTTATCTCCCCCTCCAGAAGCAGATTTTCTACGCTCTTCACGACGTTCATTTTCATTTATCTTAGACTGAATTTCTGTATTAGAATACTTAGTAGCTTTCTTTAAATTTTTAATAAATATAGCTGTTTTATCTGCATCTAATAAATCATCAGAAGTTAAACCATCAGCAATATCACTATAGGTTGCATGACCTTTAGAGGTAGTAGCATACTGAACAGCTGGAGCTGTACGATATTCTTTCATTAATTCGCCCAAAGTTTTCTTAACATCTGCTACTTGGGTAGCTTCTAATTCAGCTCCTGTATGAAATTGTACTTCTCTTGCAAAATCGTCAGTAGTATCCTTTCGAGCTTGATTATATCTTCTTTCATATTTATTTCTCTCATCAGCACTTATAGTCATATCTTGAGATTTAGATTTTAAATAATCTAGTCGAGATTCTTTATTTAAGTCCATTATTCTATCAAGTTCTGCTTGCTGTCTAGCAGCTTCAGCCATATCACCTGCAGATTTAGCATCAGCTTTCAATTTCGCAACTCTATTATATTCTCTTTGAACTGTAGCATCTGTAAAGAATTCATATTCATGTTTCCCAATATAATCGTCAGCTATAGATTTAATTGAATCAATTTGTTTTAATAACTCATCATTAATTTTCTTAAGAGCTTTTAATTCTTCAGAAGCTCCGCCCATCCAATCTTCGATTCTCTTCTTAGTATCATCACGTTTTTGTTCAAAATATTTTCTTTTACCACCAGCCGCAGCTTGAGCAGATCTAAAATCTAATGAGCCACTAGCAGATTTACCTGCTGCTTTAGGAATTTCTCCAAATTTATTAACTTTATTTCCTTGCCATAGTCCTCTACCCATAGCACCACCTGCTGCCGTTAAAGCTCTAGCCGCTCTTTTACCAGTACTAAAGTCAGGATTATTTTTCTTATCACCTACAACACTTCTAATAGCAGCCGTCGCACCACCGCCAAATACAGCTCCCATCATGCCAACACCTTTAATTAACGATTTACCATATTTACCACTATCAACGCCCGTAATTTCTTTTAATATTTCTGGAGCTTGCCTTACAAACATCACAATCCCAATAATAATTAATCCTCTAGCAATATAAACTACAAATGGTAAAGCTTCACTACTTACATAACTTCCACCCATAAATAATTTACCAATACTACTTCCAACTGTTGAAATAATTAATACTGCAAAATATAAAATAGCAATTCTAATAAATACTTCCACAAAAGTAGAAACAGTCGCCTTCACCCAATTACTAAACACTTTACTAGTTTGTTCATTAGGCATTAATCTTGCTAAAATAGGTAAAGGAGCCATTAATTCATATACTGCAAGTTTTACTAATCTTAATGCCATATCCAAACAATATCTAAGCATTACAAAGAGAACAAACACTCCTGCTATAATATCTAATAAAAATAAATAGGTTACTTTATCAGTAAGAATAGGGTCAATTAATAAATCATATAAACCAAAAAAACTCGAATCATCTCTCGCAGTTCGCCATGCTTGGCCATAAGTCAATTCATCTTCAAGATTTAAAGGCACACATGCTACTCCAAAAGCAGTTTGCCCTGCTCTTTCTTCATCTAAAGTACTACAATACGGCGTACCACTTTCATTTCCATTTGGATTCGGATATATAAAAGCTTGCCAAACTCCTGCCGCCATTTCATAGCCGCCATTACGAATAGTATTAGCTGAATCTCCTGAATCACTACTCCCCGCATTATTACCAATTATAATTTTACCTATTGTATTTTCAGATAAAAAAGCATTTTGAACATTAAAAGCAAACTCAAAAATAGAAGGAACAAGAGCTACTAAGCAAACTGAAATCACAACATCTTTAATAACATTTACTGGCGACTTTTTACCCTTCAATGCTTCATCCGGATTAATCATACTTTTTAAAAGAGAATAAGCTACTAAAAATAATACTACAACGCCTAACACAACATAAATTCTATTAATCATCCCACTTATTTTATTAGCATCAAATATATTACCACCGTTAGCCAGAATTAAAAATATATTATATGTAAAACTAATAAAAGAATAAATTATACAATTAAACCATAATAATATACCATATAAAAATCCTGAAATAATATCAATTATTCCCTCGCCTAACATTGAAAATATTCCTGCACTAAAAATTAATTCTGACATAAATTCACCTTCTAAACTATTCCACACTTACTATAAATACCAAGTAATTTAAAAATAAAATCTATAAGTATTGGTAAAAAGAATATAATTACCACAATTATAAGCCTTTTAACCGTTGTCTGAATTGCTTTTTTCATTGCATCCTGATTACTACCAACTGTAGCTTTAGCAAATTCAGCTACACTAAGAGCAAAAAGTAAAACAATAGCAATATATTTCATTAAATTAAAAGCAAATTGTAAATAATAAGCTGGAGTCCCATTTTTCCCAGGATCTCCTAAATAACTTTCACAATATGATGTTACATTAAAATCTCCTAATTTTGTAACATTAAAACTAATATTTGTAAATGCATTATCTATTGCTTTTTTAACCTCTTCCGTATCTCCCCAGTTCTCTTCAGTATTTGATACTTTTTCTTCTGCCTCTTTAACTCTTTTTTCATATTCTTCTTGAGTTATAAACCCACCTTCAAATAATCTTCTAGCCGTCTCTTTTTCTTTTTCAGCTTCTTTTCTAGAATCACTAACCGCTTCTTTACGAAGTTTTTCATATTCTTTTAAAACGTTATCAGTTAAATTTTGATACTCAGACATATTGACAATAAATTCTGGGATATCATTACCATTTAAAAAATTATCTGCAAAATCCGACTCAATTTTTTCTTTTAAATCAGCACTATCCTTATATTTACCAGCACTAATATCATCTTTAATATCTTTAAATAACAACTCACTATAATTAGCAATATGCGTAGAAATATCATAATTCTTTTCTCCAGAAACATAATATTGTGATTTAGTTCCAAAAGCAGTACCAGCATTACTATATTTATTTATACAAGTTGTACCATCATCATCAAAACAAAGTTCATTATCAGACGATAAAGAAGAATGATCTAAATAAGCATTCTTAGGACATACAAAATTTGATAAACTAGGAGTACCTTCCACACCCCAATAAAAGTTATTACCATATACTGAAAAAACTTGATCTACTCCACCTGTCTTAGTATAATATTTAGAATTATTAGGATGTGTATCACTCCAATTAACTGTAATATTTTTATCTTTATAATTATAATAAATAGTTATTCCTTTAGTATAATTCTGCCTAGCACCCGTTCTAGGAGAATACCAATAAGTATTATTATAACTACATAAAGTTAAACAAGTACCCTTATTAGCACAATCATCTCCAACTAAAGCCTTAGCATCCTCTATAAACATCAAAGAGGCAAATATCACTAAAATTAAATATTTTTTCATATTTTATTTACCTCCTACTAAAGTTGTGCAAATATCTTGATTAGGTTTTAACATACAACTAGTACAATCTGCAAACGTACCATGATAAACATTATCTTGTCTATCACTAACTAAATTAACAACCATATTTATAGCCGCTGGAATAATAAAAATAACTATTCCAGCAATTATTCTCATAATAAGACTTTTAACTGATTTTTTAATATCATCATCCTTACTAGATATAACTGCTTTAGCAAAATCAATACAACCAAAAACAATTAACACAATGGGAATTACAATTTTAATTATAAAAAATACCCAGCCCAAAGTCGTAAAAACTCCTAAAACATTTTTACTACAAAAATTACTTACATCATAATATCCTTCATTATCTATTTCACTTCCAGTATTTCCACCACCACTAGGATTAGTAGGTTCATCTTCTCCTGGGACAGTACTTGATGTACTATGAGATTCCCCTCTGACATTTCGATAACTAGAACAACTACTACCTGCCGCAGACTCACACTCAGCCTTACTTCCGTAAATACCGAGTAAAGAACTTGCTGTTGCTCCATTTTCTACACTTTGATTCATTTTTACATAAACATTACTAGAGCAAGAAAACTCTCCCTTACTATTAAAGAAATTACTTTTAGATAAAGATTTTGTAAAATTAGAAGCTTGCCTTACATTTATTCCTCCTCGATTATCAAGTTTACACGAAACTGAATCGGTTACTGTTGAATAAGTACAAATATAATAAACATCTTGAACTTCATTTTTATAAGTACATACTCCTCCATCGGCTTTAGCAGTACTTAAAGCTCCAAAGCTAACTATTAACAAAAAGATAAAATACTTTAAGTTCTTCATAAAGCCACCTCCATTTAGGCATTCAAAAAGTTTTTAAAATCAACCACTTTAATTATAACAAACTTTAGTCTAAAAAACTAGCTAAAAATATCTTAATATCCAAAAAATAATTGCTTATTTCTAATTTTTAAGTATATAATATAGTAAACAAATTCAAATGGAGGGATTTAAGATGTTAAAAAATATTCAAGATTATCAAAAAATACATTTAATCGGCATAGGTGGAGCCAGTATGTATGCTATAGCAGCAATGCTTTTAAATGATCAAAAAGAAGTAACTGGAAGTGATCTTTCACCTTCTAAAAATACTGAATATTTAGAAAATTTAGGTATTAATATTACTATTGGTCATAATCCTGAAATAATAAAAAATGTTGATTTAGTAATTTATAGTGCCGCTATAAAAGAAGATGATCCTGAAATGATCGCTGCTAAAAATAATAACATCGAAACAATTGAACGTGCCCCTTTTCTAGGTGAATATACCAAACTTTATGAAAATCTAATTTGTATAAGTGGTACTCATGGTAAAAGTACCACCTCAGGTATGCTATCAAGCATATTCTTAGAAGCTGGACTTAATCCCACTATCCAAATAGGTGCCTCACTTCCAAAAATAAATGGCAATTACCATATAGGATCTAAAAAATACTTCATCTTAGAAGCTTGTGAATATGTCGACTCATTCTTAAATTTTCACCCCTCTAGTGC
>CAOVIS010000027.1:4018-5133 GCA_948543905.1 uncultured Bacilli bacterium | reverse complement strand
ATGACCACCTAGACTATTTTAAAAATCTTGAAAACATTAAAAAATCTTTTATAAAATTTGCGAATCTTATTCCCCAAAATGGCTTTTTAAATTTAAATGTTGATGATGAAAACTCTAAAGAACTACTTAATACTAAAACCAATATCACAACTTATGGTATCAAAAATAATGCTAATCTAAAAGCCACAAATATCACATACAATAATTTAGGATTTCCAAGTTTTGATGTTTTAAAAGACAATACATATTTAACCACTATTAATTTAAAAATCTTAGGAAATCATAATATTTTAAATAGCTTAGCTGCCCTATCTATGGCTCTAAATTACAATATTGATCTTAAAATCATTAAAAAAGCTTTAGAAGAATACACTGGAGTTGCAAGAAGATTTGAATATCTTGGCGAATATAATAGTGCGCATATCTTTGATGATTTTGCGCATCATCCCACTGAAATAGAAGCAACCTATAATTCTTCTACTAAAATAAAATGTCACGAAACTTGGGCTATATTCCAATCTCATACATATAGTAGAACTCAAGAACACTTAAATGATTTTGCACGTATCCTAGCCAAATTCGATAATATTATTATCTGTGATATTTACCCGGCTCGTGAAGCTAACATATGGAATATTAAAGAAAGTAATTTAGTAAACTTAATAAAAAAGAAAAATCCTAATGTAATTCATATCCATACTTATGAAGAAATTGCAGAGTATCTAGAGTATCACATCAAAAAAGATGATTTAATAATCACCATAGGCGCTGGACCTATTTATAAAGTAGCTAATATTCTTTTAAAGAAGTAATCTACTTTTTTTATTTTTCCCAAATTTTATCTATTTTATATTTTCAGTTATGCTAATAAAGAAATTTTTATCCCATATATCTAAACTATCTATATTTTTAACAAAAGGCACAACATCTTCTTTTGCTTCTTTATAATCGATTTCCTCAAATTTCTTAATCAATAAACCTTTTAATACATTTAAATTAAAATCACTTTTCGAATCAATATATCCTGAAGCTATTAATTTATTTTTAATAAGTTCTATATTTACATTAATATTGTTAGCTAAAAAGAAAATATAATCATATAAATCTCTTCCCTT
>CAOVIS010000027.1:1887-3930 GCA_948543905.1 uncultured Bacilli bacterium | reverse complement strand
TTTATCATATAATTTTACTCCATGCGGACTAGGCAATAATTTATATTCTTCCATATATGTAGCACCATTTGGAGGATTTATATCTATTTCAAATTTTATCTTAATATTTTTTAATAAATGATTATATTTATGATTTTCTTCATTTGGAAAAAACTTTAAAATACGTTCTAATGTATCACCTTTTATATAAGCTGAAGTTATATTAGAATTAAAATTCTTTTCTTTAGCACTTATTTCAAGATTTAAGCCATAAGCTTGCAATTCTTTTTCAACATAAATAAAGTATTTACTAAGATCAAAATTATTATTTGCTGTTATAAGAGCAAAATCTAAGTCTTCTGAAAATCTATCTAAATTAAAGAATATTCTAAGAGCTGTTCCTCCATAAAAAGCAGCTTCATCAAAAAACTTTCCTCTTGCTAAACCCAAAAGCACTATTTCTTGAATTATTTCCTTTAAAGCATTAATTTCTTCATTAATATTTCTAGCATTATATTTAGATAACATTTGTTCAATTACATTATTCATTTTCACTACTCCTCATATATCTAGCGAGTATTTTAACATTAGTCGAATGATACAAAACACTTAATCTCTCTATTTTTAAGACATTTAATTCCTTAAAAATATTTTTATCTATCCGTAAATCATTAAATAACATATTTTCTAAATTAGCATAATTAATTAATGGTTTTAATGTATATAACTTATCACATAATGCCTTTTCTTTTGATGCTATTTGATAAGAATAATTATTTTCTTCTTTTAAAATTATTTCCTCAGGATAAGCAAGAATCGGAACGTCTCTATAAATAAATGTTCCAAATTGCGTCTTAAATTGTTTTTTCTTTCTTTTATTAAAAGTAGCGCAAGTTATCACATTTACTCTCTCAGGAATTAAACCATAAAAAGATAAAGCATATTCGAAAGAAATATAAGATGGCCCATAAATGCTTCCTGAAAGTAAGTAGCCTGGAGTATCAGCATTTGTTTCATATAACCCATTTACAATTTTAAATAAATTTCCATTTTTTACTTCTCGAGCTAATTTAGTATTTTTATTATTATAATCTTTAAAATAATTTTTTGCCATTTCATTAGTTATTATCATATTTTCACCACTTTTTATCATTATGCGATAATTTCTGGTGAAAATCAATAATATTTTATTAAATTTTCTCCTTCTCTTCTAAAATTAATGTTTCTACTAATTCATAAACATTTGTAGAAAGATTAGCTTGACTCAAATACAAAGTTTTACCTTGCTTATAATGATAATTTTCCTTTAATTTAGCATTTTTAATAGCAATTTCTGTTCTATCTTTTATTAAAGAATACACATCCATATTTTTATCATAATCTTTAATATAATTTTTTAATTTCTTTATACATCTTTATCTTTAAGCTCATCCTCATCAGTATCAAATACACAAAAAGCCCTATCTCCTAAATTTAAATCTAATTATAGTTTTTGAATCTCTACAATAAGTCTTTTAATCATACTTATAGGATCGGTCGTATTCCCTCTAGCGAAAACAATATTATAAGGATTTTACCGTTTATTAAAATGTCTAAAATATAATTTTTCTGTTTTATTATTTCCTTCTAAAACAATTAAAATAGTATTTCTTGTTTTTTCTTTTTACTCTTTCATTATTAGAAATAATTTTATCTAATCTTCTTGCCATAAATTAATATCATTAGTTATAAGAGGAATTGCTCCATATCTTCCTAACATGTATCCTTTCTCTATATTTTCATTTTTTCTAATTGCAAAATCACTCAGAGAATATAAATCACTTACAGCATTTTCATTTTTTTCCGTAAACCATATCTGATCTTTTCTAAATAAATTTAAATTTAAAAGATTAGTATCATGCGTATTAAATATTAGCTGAGAACCATTTTTATTTAACTCACAATCATTAAATAAACTAATAATATATTCTACTAAAAAAGGATGTAAACTTCTATCTAGCTCATCTACAATCAATACTTCACTATTATTAAAAGCTGATTTTAAAAAAGGTAAAAGATAAAAAA
>CAOVIS010000027.1:1627-1839 GCA_948543905.1 uncultured Bacilli bacterium | reverse complement strand
CTTTTTCCATATTAGCATGCTTAAAATAAACATGATAATCATTAAAATTAAATATAAACTTATCACCAATAGTCTTTATATCATCTACTCTTTCAACCCTAAAATCAGTAATATTAATATCTGCTTTTTTCAAAAATTCCAAAGCAAAATCTTTTAATTCTTTATCTTCATAATATTTTTTTAACGCTAAATTATTTAAATTGCTTATATTT
>CAOVIS010000027.1:0-1617 GCA_948543905.1 uncultured Bacilli bacterium | reverse complement strand
AATAAGCTGGCCTAGTCTTTTCGTAATTCCAATTAGTCGCAGTTGCTAAGAAAAATTTATTAGACGTATTTTTATTAACAAGCATCTTTAATTCTTTAGCCTCTCTAACAGTAAAAGTATAATTATCATTTTTACGATAAAATATTTTAGTTTCTTTTCCATTAGGAAAGTAATATAAATATTCTTCTTCTATTGCCTTTTTAGTTGCACTAAATCCATAAATATATCTTATATCTTCATAAATAAATCTTATCTCAAATTTACTAGGTTTAATCTCATTATTAAAAGCAAAAGGAACTATAGCTAAATTATCTGAATAATCACTACTATTAGAACTACGAAGCATCATTACAAAATCATTTAATACTTTAAAAATATTACTTTTACCTGAAGCATTAGCTCCATATATCGCCGCACACTTAAGTATTTTATTATCACCAACAGTCATATAATTAGATGGTAAAACATCACTACTACTACCAACCATGCTAAAAGTTACTTTATATTTAAATGAATAAAAATTCTCAATACTAAATTCTAAAATCATTATAATCCCCTCAAACTAATTATAAAGCATTTTATCATAAAAATCAAATATTTTAACATTAAATTAGCAAAAACACACAAAAAAAGCAAAAATCAACAGTAAATGTATCATTTTATTTATTATTTGCTTGTACATAAGAGTTATAATATACAGTAGAAAAATATAACAAGCAATATGAGCAAACCTAAACTACAACAAAAGGATCATATTCACTGCCTTTAGCATTTTCATTATTGTAAGTGAGTTTTATATCTGGTTTCAAATTAATCACTGGACGTATAGCAAATTTTGTACCAATATCAACAATAGATAGACTACCATCAGCTTGAATACTAAATATCACACCACAACCATTATTTAGATTTGGTTTAGAAAAATATGCTGGTGACATTGTCCAATAGTTTTGGTTTGTGTATAAATAGTATAATTGGTTTTTATCATATCCAAAACCTCCGGCAAATACTACTTCATCAACTGAAATCATTCCTACTGGATATGTTAAGGATTTATTTCCGTTTTCTGAATTTTTTAATGTAAATAAATCTCTTTCTTTATTTTCACATTTGAATGAGGGTTTTTGCTCTCCTCTCCATCCTATACCATGGTTATACAATCTATAATATGCGGAATAATACGAAACAATATTGCTGTATCCATTACCACCCCTTAATTCTCTATCATTGCAAAACCCTGTACTTGCATCGACATATTTGTCAAATTCTTTGTCCATAATATTTGTCTTGTACCATGAGTCAAGTAGTATTTTAGCATCACTGTCATAGGCATTAGCATGAGCACCAAGATAACTAGAGCTGTGAGTTGAAGTATAGTTCCTAGTTTGACTTGTTCCATTTAACGGTATTCCCATCATATATCCAATATAGGCATTATCATCGACTGTATGATTATACATTAATGTTCCTATCCCTGTTGTTGCTCCTGTTTTATTAGCGTTACTTGGATTACCATTAGCTTTTCCTTGATAAATCATTCTTATTGTTCCGTTGCCATTTACTCTTATTATTCGCCAATAAAAGCCAGCAAATTTTACCCAATTATTTAGATTTCCT
>CAOVIS010000026.1:5834-10275 GCA_948543905.1 uncultured Bacilli bacterium | reverse complement strand
CATTATTTGTATGATTATACATATATGTTGTTCCATCTATTTGCGTAGTTGTTCCTGTTTTATTAGAACTTGATATTGCTCCATTTGCTGCTCCGGCATAGATCCTCCTTATTGTCCCATTACCATTAACTCTAATTATACGCCAGTAAAAGCCAGCAAACTCTACCCAATTATTTAGTTTATCTTCTACTCCTCTAAAATAATAGCTCGTTCCATAATCATCTGGAGCACTATAAACCCCTGTATCACTCTCTGTTGCTATTCCAGTAAATTCTATTTTCTCTTCTATGTTTGTTGTATCTCCAATTATTGTGTCTATAGCTTTTGATTTAGCAAAATATAAATAACATTTAGTTGGTTTACTCAAATTACTTACACCTACTTTACCATTTTTATATGTTAAAGTTATACTATCATCTTTTTCACCATTAACTTTACAATAAGAATCATTACTTAATTTATAACCACTTGTTGGAATTACAGTTGTATTTTCATATTCTCCATCTTGCTCAATATAGAAAGCCATAGCTCTATTATCATTAATACTTTCTATTGATATATTTTGTTTATCCTTTAAGCTTTTATAAAAGCATACTGAAAATATTAGAATAACACTAGATATTCCAATTATTGCTTTTATTATTTTTTTCTTTTTTATTTCTCTCACCTCAATTATATTTATAAGCTATCCGGATATACTAGAAATTCTAGCTTATATTTAAATTATATTATTCTCTATAATAAAAGTCAAGAAAAAGTTCGCCATTTTATGGAATGTGATGTTTATTTAATTTTATTATGAGAAAATTAAAACGGTGAATAAATATGATATATGCTAAAAAATTAAAAGAACTCAGAGAAATTAATAATCTAACTCAAGAAAATATAACTAAAATAATTGGTCTTACACGTGATGTTTACGGTCAATACGAAAGAGAAAGTGCCATTATTCCCTTAAAGCATCTTAATACTATTGCTAATTATTATAATGTATCCATAGACTATTTATTCGAATTTATAAATAAAAATAATTATGAAAACTACTCTAAAGAATTAGATAATCATAAAGCAGGAACTAGACTAAAAGAATTTCGGAAAAATTATAATTTAACCCAAGAAAAACTTGGTAATATCCTTAATACTACTAAAAGTGTAATAAGTGGTTATGAAAGTGGAAGAAGATTAATAGCCACCCCTTTCTTATATACCATCTGTAAAAAATACCACATATCCGCCGATTACCTTTTAGGAAAAATTGATGAACCTAAATATTTCTAAATAAATTATAATGCAAAAAGCGTCGAACTATGTCGAACGTTTTTTCTTTACAAATATACTCTTTTGTTGTAGGATAATTTGTAATATATTTTTTTACAAAATACAAGGAGATATCCTCATGAAATTAGAAGTACTAGGAAATACATTAGATAAAGAACAAACCAAAGCAGCTACTCTAACAAATAGAAATTCTATCATTATTGCTGGTGCTGGTTCCGGTAAAAGCCTTACCATGGTCGGTAAAATTAAATACTTAGTAAAATTTAAAAATATTAACATTGATAATATCTTATGTATTACTTTTACTAACGAAGCGGCCAAATCCTTAGAACAAAAAATAACTAAAGAATTAAATATTCCTAATAAAGTTTATACTTTTCATAAACTAGCCTTAGAAATATTAGATAATAATCATATTAACTATCAAATTGCTCCCTCAGATTTACTCGACTATACTATAAATGAAATTTTATCATCTCTTGATAATTCTTATTTTATTAAATTTTTTGCTAATAAAAAGTATCAATCATCAGAAGAATTTCTTAAATATAAAAATACTATATCACGTTTTATTAAACTATTTATGGGAAACTTTTCTAATCCTCAATATTTTACAAAAATAATTAAAAAAGCTTCTAAAAAAGATAAATCAACCCTACAAATAATTAAAAAAATTTATGAAATATATACTCTTGAAAAAACAAGTCAAGGCCTCATAGATTTTGATGATATGATAAGCCTTGCTACTAATATTGTTCATACTAAAGGAATTAAAAAAAACTATGAGTATATTATCATTGACGAATATCAAGACACCTCGCAAATAAGACAAAATCTGGTTCAAGGAATAATTTATCGAACTAACGCTTTAATAACCGTTGTTGGTGATGATTTTCAATCTATTTATCGTTTTTCAGGGTGTGATTTAAATAACTTTCTTGATTTTAATAAACATTTTAATCATGTCAAAAAACTTTATTTAACTAGCACCTATCGCAATAGTCAAGAATTAATTAAAGTCGCTGGATCTTTTATCATGCAAAATCCCAGGCAAATAAAAAAGAATTTAAAATCAGCCAAAAAACTAAATAAACCTATTATAATTCTCCATTATCATAATTTAAAAAAAGACTTTTTAAAAGCCTTAGATTATATTAATTCTAATAATCTTTTAGTATTAGGCCGCAACAACAAAGATATTTTAACAGTCATAGACCAAAAATATTTAAATAAAGACACTATTACCTATAAAGGTAAAACTATAGAATATAAAACAATTCATAAATCTAAAGGTCTAGAAAGTGATGATATTCTAATAATTAATTTAACTAATAACAATAACTCTCTTCCTTCTAAGATTGAAGATAATCCTCTACTAAAATATGTTTTAGTTCATAAAGATATCTATCCTTTTGAAGAAGAGCGCAGACTTTTTTATGTAGCTCTAACCAGAACAAAAAATTATTGTTATCTTTTTGTACCTAAAAATAACCCTTCTATATTTGTAGAAGAGTTAATTAAAAATTATAAAAAATATATTACTTTGATAAATCTCTAACATAAATCGTATTATTAAGATAATTATCAATTATTTTTTTACTAGGAAAACACAAATTAGAAGGCAAATTATCCAACTTAAACCACCCAAAACACTCAAATTCCTCACTAACTTTTAACTTAAAATCGCCTTCATATTTTATAACTTTAAAACCAATTGTTGCAAAATGAGCAAATTCATTAATATCGCTTGCTAAAGAAACAACTTCTAAATCACCAACACTCGTATCTAGATTAGTTTCTTCTTTTAATTTTCTTACGCCAGCTCTTTCAAAAGACTCACCAAATTTTACTTTACCACTAGGAAGGGTGTATGTTCCTTCAAGATGCATATCACTATCTGCTTTCTTACCATTTTTATTTCTAAGTAGCAATAATACTTCATTTCTTTCATTTAAAACAATTAAACCAACCCCAATACCCATCTTTGGCATTTTATTCTTCTCCTTCTAATTTTAAACCATCTAAGTCATAATCTTCTACTTTTATTTCCCTATTTTCTATTTTACGCTTACAATAAATACATATTCCAGTTTGATGATCAATTAAAATCTTACCTGATTCATCACAAAAAGGATCATAAGCTATATGGCATATAACACAAGTATTCATTATAATAAGTCTCCATAATCTTCTATTTCTTTATTAGTTAATTTTAAAACTTCATGATTTTTGACTGCTTGATATATTAAATCTTCAAATGGTATTAAAGTTTCATATTCTGCACATTTCTTTTTATCAGGATTTATAACAGGATGCTTAGGAACAAAAATTGTACAACAATCTTCAAATGGTAAAATACTCGTTTCATAAGTATCTATTTTTTTAGCAATTTCTATTATTTCTAATTTATCAAAACAAGCTAGTGGTCTAATGACTGGTATTTTTACTACTTCATTAATAGCATTCATACTAGTCAAAGTTTGACTTGCTACTTGACCAATTGACTCTCCATTAATGAGTATCTTACAATTACGGTTATGAGCCACCAAAGCACTTATCCGATACATCATCCTTCGCATAATTGTAATTAAATAATCATGAGGAATATTTTTGTAAATTGTCTCTTGTATCTCTGTAAAATTTATAACATGCAAAGTAATATCATTATTATATAAAGCAAGTTTTCTTGCTAAAGCTATAACTTTATTTTTTGCTTCAACACTTGTATGAGGCGGGCTCTCAAAGTATATTGCTTCGATTTTAACTCCTCTTTTAGAAGCTAAAAAACCGGCGACTGGTGAATCTATTCCCCCACTAAGCATAAGCAAACCCTTACCTAAAGTCCCCACAGGATAGCCTCCTAAGCCTTTAACTCTATCAAAATAAACTAAAGTACTATCACTTCGATATTCTACATTAACTAAAATATTGGGATTCTCAACATCTACTTTCTTATCAGGAATGTTTCTTAAAATATCTTCACCTAAATTTTTGCTTAATTCTACACTAGTTAAAGGTATATTTTTATTTGTTCTTTTACTTTTTACTTTAAAAGTTTTAAACTCTTTATCTTTTAAAAGTTCCAATGATTCCAAGAATTATGACAGAATATGCGCATAATATTACAGGGATTGATATTCACCCTGGTGCGGTAATCGGGAAA
>CAOVIS010000026.1:0-5824 GCA_948543905.1 uncultured Bacilli bacterium | reverse complement strand
CTACATCTTTAGCTATTTCTTCATAAATATTTGAATCAATTATATATCCAATATTAATTTCATGAATACCAAAAACAGTTTTAAGTCTATTTATTACTTCATCATAATTTTTAATTTCATGAATAAACATTCGTCCTTTATCAAAGTTCACCTTAACATCTAAATCTTTTAATCTAAACAAAATATTATTTCTAAGACATGTTAAAAAATAATTAATATTATCTTTTTTCGTTGATAATTCTCCATATTTAATCAAGATAACTTTTTCCATAAAACATCACAAACAAATTATACTTAAAAAACAGAAGAAAGTAAAGTACATCTTTAATTAAAAGAAAAAAGTCTAATAGTACTAGCTATTAAACTTTGACGTACGTGCTAATTTTTAACTTATCCAATATGACTCTTCAGATTGCATTATTTTAGTTGCAGTTTGATAATCTTGGTTTTCAATTAGCTCTTTTATATAAGAATACAAGGGATTATCTAAAGATCCTTGAGCAAAAAGTTCAAGACATTCCTTTTGAATAACTATTTGTTCAAAACAAGCAATAGCCTCAAGATTTTTTTTATCACTATTATTTTGATTAGTACAAATCAAATTAAGAAGCTTAAAATAATATTCACTATCTAAATCCTTTTTATAAGGAGAAGTTGAAGAACTATCTTGATTAAAAGTTATACCATTTGGAAGAAAAACTCTAGAAGAAGTAGAATCTCCATGCCTTACAAAGCGATAAGAAAAAGTATATAATTCCCCATAATAATCGACTGTTAAAACAGTATTTAATACACAATTAAAAATAGGCATATCTTCAAACATAGGCATTTTGTTATATGTTGCATTAATTTTAACGTGAACATCTTCTGATAAATCCTTTTTTATTGATATTTCGTTTTTAATTTTATATCCTGAATCTTCTATATTTCTCACAATTACAGTTTTACCATCTTTTTGATCTTTTAAGGTAAAACTTTTAACGTTATCATTTTTTAAACAGGTAAATTTTGTAGTATCAAAATCTCCAACACATGTTTCAAGTGATGACCAATGAAAAACTAAATGAATGCCCTGTCAAATTTGCAAAATCATCTGTTAAAATACCATCATAAGTTTCGCTTCTCTATTGACATAAAATTCAGGATAAACATCATTAAAAAGTTCAAAATCTTTTATAAAAGCACTTTCTTTGTATTTTTCCATTTTACTTATGTGTAATTCATGTAATTCATTTAATTCATCTTCGTCAATATCTGAATTACTGGCACTTTTCACTTCTTTTGCTGTACCACACCCATTTAATAAATAAGATAATACAAGCATAAAAGAAAGTAATCTTTTTTGTTTAGCATATTTCTGCATAAAATCTCCTCTTTTCATTTAGCTCATATATTAATATAATTATTGTACTTTGTCAAATTGCTTGATTTACTTTATTAACATAATCTCTTACTATTTTAATTGTCCTTAAAGTTTCTTCTATATCTTTTTTAGAAGCATTATCTATAGCATATGAAAAAATATCTCTAATATATGTAATTCCTTTACCAAATTTCTTGTTCATCCATGTATGAGTTGGAAATATCCATAAATGAAAATGAAAAGAGCGTTCTTCTCTAATTATTGTAACTTCATCTGTTATTCCTAAATCTTTTAAAGCTTTAATCGCTATATTTGTAAGTTCAATTAATTCCATTCTTTCTTCTTTTGTAAATTCAGTTATAGATTTTAAATGTTTTTTAGAATTTATAATCAAAAATCCCTTAATTGGAACTTCTGGATCCTGAATTAGATAAAAACTATTTGTTTCATAAATAAAACCACCTGGAGGTATTATCTCATGATTTATCATTGCACATCCCATACAATTAAAAGTATAATGATTTCCTAAAAAATCAATCGCTTCTTTTGCATTTCCAACTAAATTTAAATCTTTCATATATTCTCCTATTTTACCCGTGAAGCCCACTTAATCTCCTATAAATAGTATCAAAAGCACTAATAAATTTATTTACTTCATCAGTAGTAGTTAAATGTGATAAACTAATCCTAAGCGTAGATTCTGCTCTTACTCGATCATTATATATGGCAATAACACTACTAGAAATATTTCCACTTGAGCAAGCTGTATTAGAACTAACATAAACCTCAAATTCTTCTAAAGCATGCAAAAATGTTTCTGCTTTTATATTTCTAAAGCTAATATTTAAAATATGTGGAATTGAATATTTAGTTTTATTAATCATAACCCCTTCATATTTCTTTAAAGCTTCAACTATTTTAAGATTTAATCTCTCAATAAATCTTTCCCTTTTCTCTAAATCAGTCATAGCAAGTCTTAAAGCTTTAGATAATGCAACTATTAAAGGAACCGCAGGTGTTCCTGGATTTAACATATTAGATTTACCGCTTCCATAAAGAACAGGACTTAAAGAAATATTATTATTTTTATATAAAACACCTATTCCTTTTGGCCCATATATTTTATGAGCTGTAAAAGTTGCAAGATCAACATCATGCATGTTAACTCCTACTTTTCCTACCGCTTGTGTCATATCCGAGTGAATTATAGTATTAGGATTTTCTTTCTTAACAATTTGTCTTATCATCTTTAAAGGTTGCCTTACCCCAGTTTCACTATTTACTGCAACAATGCTAACTAAAATCGTTTCAGGTCTAATTAATTTTTTTAGATCTTCAAAATCAATTAACCCTTCATTATCATTTTCTACATAACTAATTTCAAAACCTATGCTAGTTAAATAATCACATATCGCATAAATACTAGGATGTTCTAATTTAGAAATTATAATATGATTACCATTTTTTTTGTATTTTAAAGCCACTCCAATTAAAGCTAAATTATTTCCCATAGTCGAACCACTTGTATAAGTTATTTCGGTATCTCGAATATCTAAAATTTCTGCAATCTGTTTAGTTGCACTATTCATTAAATTTTTAGATTTTACCCCTAGTTCATGTAAAGAATTAGGATTACCAA
This sequence comes from uncultured Bacilli bacterium, assembly GCA_948543905.1. The sequence goes on along the minus strand of CAOVIS010000026.1, from coordinate 2,822 downwards.
AAAAGTCCTTACTTGTTCTATTATATGTATCTAGTACTTCATAGCCTATCGGAGTAGTAGCACTATAATCTAAATATATCATTCTAGTCACCTAAAAATATTATACAAAAAAATTACAATATATTCTACCTTAAATTAGTTTTTTAAAGAAAAATTTTTCAATAAAAAAAGATTAGCCTACGCCAAACTTTCTTTACTTTTTGATTTTTTCTTCTTGATTTTATTATTTTTTAAACCTTTTAGATAACCTAAATAAGTCCCTCCACCAATTAAGACTACACTAATTCCGCCCACTATGATTGGAACAATATCAGATTCTTCAGGAATTAAAGTATAAACAGCTTTCTCACCATTACTATTTTCTAAAATAATTGTAATAACACCTTTCTCTTCAAAAATTTCCAAAGAGTCATCTTCATTATTTTTTAAAGCTTCATAACTAAAATTCTTATTCTTCTTATATTTATATACATGAGTCTTAGCATCAAATTTAGTTTTTAATTTTCCATTTTTTAAAACAATATCTTTCAAACCAAAAACTTCTTTTTCTTCCTCTTCGCCATTAACTGGTTCATTACTAGGCATATCCTCAGGATCCAACACTCCATCTGGACTAGTTTCACGAGTTATTGTAATAGTATATTTTTTTTCGTCTCCATTTTCCGCGATAACTGTAAGTGTAATCTTATTTTCACCAATTTTAAGTCGTTCTGGATTATCAAGCTTAACTGATGCAAATTCTTTATCTGATAAAGTATATTCAAACTCTGCTTTCTTAACGCTATAAGGCACTGTCACACTATACTCTAAAATATCTTTGTTAAACTCAGGACTAAGTTTCGCATCCTTCATTTTTAAACTTGTAAGATTATTATCTTTAGATTGTTCTTTATTAGGATCAGCACCTCTTCTAACGTTTATTGTATAAGTTTTGGTACTGCCATTCTCTGCGGTAACCGTAATTTTAATTGTATTATTTTTACCAGCGGCTAAATTTTTATTACCAGTACCACTTACTCGTGCTTTATTATCTTCCGCGCTTGCACTCACATTAATACTAGCTGTATCAAAAGGAACTTCCATATTATAAGTAGTTGTATTCTTATTAAATCTTATCGAACCATTACTAACTGTTAAACTACTTAAATTATTATTATTACTTCTATTATCTTTACGATTTACACTAACTGTATAAGTCTTAGTCGCTCCACTAGGTGCTGTAACCACTACTTTAATTGTATTATTACCATAATTTAAATTCTTGCTACCAGTCCCACTTATTTTAGCACCACTATCCTCAGCACTAGCACTTACATTAATACTAGTAACATTACTATCAACATTAACACTATAATTAGTCGTATCTTTATTAAAATTTATCGAACCACTAGATACACTTAAACTAGATAGATTAGCATTAGAACTAGGTGGATCAGTAATATTAATCATAACACTTGGAAGAACAAATGATACAGCTTGAGCATTACCATCAACAATCTGAGGGCTACTCATACTAATAGTTGTTTTACCTACTTTTTTTGTTCTAAAAGTAAGTTTAATTAAATTAGTTGGAGCAACAATATTATCTCCTATAGCAAAGCCTGCAATTTTCCCACTGGTATATCTAATAGTATAATAAGAAGAAAGAGAAGAACTATTTACAAATTCTAAACTGCTACTATCAAAATTTATTGCAGCTCCAACCCCTGCAATACCACCTGGGATATCCCTTAAATTTTTTACAGATATAATAACATCAATATTTTTACCTAAATAAACACTAGAAGGTGCAGTCATAATAACATCAGCACTTCCAGCAGCCATAACATTACCTTTATAAAAAAGGAAAAAAGAAATAGCTAGAAGAAAATAGCTAAATACCTTTTTAGTCTTCATAACGGTCACTCCTCCGTCTTTTTTCTTCTTCTTTTCTTTTCATCTCTTTTTTCATTTGATTTAATTCATCTTGTTTTAATAAAATCTTTAATTTATCAGAATTTTGTGTTTCCATACCCTCTTTAATAGCCGCAATAAGCTCATCTTTTGTAATAGTTTCATCTAAATAATCAAACTTACTATCGGCTTCTTCATACTCATCATAATCTACAGCCTCTATGGTTTTTTTAGGCTCATTAAGAGGTATTGCACTATTTCCTTGATTTAACACACCACCTGGATACACAACATCATCATCAGTTCCATTACGTGACCCAAAATTAAATTCTGGTTTAAAATCAATTACTGGTGTAGGTGCTACTGGACCAGCCGCAGTAGCAGTCTTTTCTTTTCTTCTTTTTAATAATAAGAATAATAAGAACATAACCGCAATTAAACCAAGTCCTAAGAATAACAACATTAAGAAATGACCAATATTCATACCCATAACTGATGCCTCAGGTCGCTCAACATCTATTTGATAATATTTAACAAAACCATTCTCATCAGTTACTTTAATCAAAACAACATTATTACCAACTTTAAAATAATTATTACCACTAATTTCAACAGTTGCATTATCACTTTCAGCTAAAGCTGTTAAGTCAAGACTAGTTGTATTAGAATTAACTTTAACTTTATAATTAGTTATGTCCTTAGCAAAACTTGGTGATAAACTAAAGCCATTAGCACTTAACACTTTTAAATTATTATTACTACTTTGAGCAAGACGAGTAGCATTTAACGTATATATACGTACACTTCCATCTTCTGCGGTAACTTTAACTTGTACTGCATTAGGAACTCCAACTTTTAAATTTTCATTATTTAAAATTTCCACTTTTGCTTTATCGCTTGATGATATAAAACTAATATCTAGTTTTTCC
>CAOVIS010000025.1:6754-10304 GCA_948543905.1 uncultured Bacilli bacterium | reverse complement strand
GGGTAGAGTTTGCAGATTCGTATTGGCGCATAATCCGAGTAAACGGCAATGGTACAATTAGAATGATCTATAGTGGAACAGCAAATGGGGGAGTATCAAACTCAAATAAAACAGGAACAACAACTCAAATAGGAATATCTACATATAATCCTACGTATAATGACAATACATATGTCGGATATATGAAGAGCCTTAACAATAGTGGAAATAGTACAAGTTATAGCGGGGCTCATTCCAACTTGTATGATAGTAATGCCAAGGCAACAATAGATACATGGTATCAAAATAATATAGCGAATAAAGCAGAGTATTCAAAACATGTAGATACAAACACAGGATTCTGTAATGATAGAGAAATAGCAGTTGAACACTCAAACTATACAGGAGGAGGATATGGTACAGGGAAAACGATATATAAATCTGGAGACAGACTATTTACAGCAAATTTTTATGGATTTAAAATAAAACAAACTCCAATATTCCAATGCGGAAATAAAGAAAGAGATTTATTCACTATTTCCACGGCAGGTATTGGAAATAAAAAACTAACGTATCCCGTAGGAATGATCACAAGCGATGAAACAATATTTGCTGGGGGGTTAGGAGGAACGAATAATAATACATTTTACTTGTATACAAATGAAAATTATTGGACAATGTCTCCATCTCGCTACGATAACGATAAGGCACTAGTGTTTTTTATTAATTCGAGTGGTATTCTAGCTGGCAGTAACGATGTTAGTACTATTATTGGTTTCCGTCCTGTCATAAATTTGCGTGCTGATACTAAATTTACTGGCAATGGTTCTGAGGCAACTCCTTTTGAAGTTGCAAATTAATATATTTTGCCTATACCGCTATTGTTTTAATTTTTTAGCTTATATATTTCAGAAATTTCTATGTTTATATTTTATTCTTAGGTATGGGCAATTAACAGCTATTATTGGCTGTTTTTATGTTGAAATTTTGTAAAAAATATTAGAACTATATTTACTTTCTAACTGAAAAATGATAAAAATTCAGTTAGAAAGGGAATGATGGGCTATGAATTTTTATGATAAAATAAAGAAAATAGTAAATGCAAATAATAGATATGTTACTACTAAAGAGATAATAGCTTTAGCTTATATTACAGATATATTTGATAATTAGCTTAAGATTTTAATGTCTTAAGTTTTTGCTATTGTAATTAATAATTTAATCATTTATAATTAAGATATAGTAGGTGGTACCAATGAAAAGAGGTTTTACTTTAATTGAAACTTTAGCTTCTATTGCTATATTATCTGTAGTGATTTTAGGAGTGTATTCGCTTGTTACAAGTATTCTAAATAATAATAAAAATAATTTAATATATGATGATGTATCACGTATATATGAAGTATACTATTTAAAAGAATATTTAGATATTAATGATTTAAATAATTTAAAAGATAATAATGAAGTAAAAAAAATAAGTTGTAATATGTTCAATGAAGGTTGTTATAAGATATTTAATACCTATTTAATGAATGAAATATATTTAGTGCGTAATTTAGATACTTATCATAATCTAGATACTGATTTAGATAGATATCTAAAATTATTAAAAAAGGATAAAAAGTATGATTATTTCTTAGTAGTAAAATTTAAAGATAATACATTTGCTAGTCTGGGGGTAAATTAAAATGAATAAAAGAGGTTTTACTTTAATTGAAGCTTTAGCTAGTTTATGTATCACATCAATTATTATATTACTATTGGTTAATTTGCTAGTACAAATAAATAAGCTTAATAAAAGCGATTATGCAAGTGATGATGAAATATCTAGAGCCGTAATCATTAAAAATATAGAACATGATTTTTTAGAATATAAATTAAGGGGAATAAATATTATCGAGAGTGCCGAAAAGCGCGAAATTGTTTTAGAATTTTTAAATCATGATAGTAAGAAAATAATTGTTAAAGAAGATAGCCTTATTTATGATGAGACTTATACATTAGAAAGTGATAAAGCTAGTTTTAGTAAATGTGTAGAGTATATTTATGAGGATTTAGATGCTAATTATTATTTAATTAAACTTAATATCCCAGTTTTAATTGACAATGTAAATAATAGTGAAATTGATGATATAGAACTAAGTTATGTTGGCCTTAAAAGTGGGGCTGATAGTTATATAAAAAACTATTCTTGCCCTAAATAAGTATTATCAAAACAACACTGATTAAAGCTTGTAAAATTCTTCCTTTTAAAAAATTATGATAAGGAATATCTGAGTCTTCTAAAATAGCTTTTATTTGGGTGTTAATACTGAGTCCTCCAAAGGAAATAGTTGCAATGGCTACTATTTCTTTTATTTTAAGAGTTATATTAATACTGGCTAATAGATTAAGACCATTAGTTATTTCTAAAAAGCAAGAGATAAGTAATTTTAAAATATGAAAATTTTGAAAGAATAAAGATGCAATATAACTTAAAATCATATAAAAGACAATAGTGCCTAAAATCATTAGTAGTGTACTTATACTTTTATTAATACTACGAATTAAAGTAGCAGGAATATTAGCTGGCAAAGGTTTAATTTTACTATTGCAAAACTTAGGAGCTTTGCTTCTATAAATAAGACCAATAATAACATTACTAAAGTAGTGTACTATAATTATTTTTAGAGTAGTTGTAGTATCAAAAATAGAAGATAGCATTAAACTTAAAAATAAAGGATTAGAAAAGTAAGTAAACAAAAGATAATGGCTAGCTTCTCTCGGAGATATGGTATTTTCCTGCACTAAATTTTTTAGTATATAAGCATTACTTGGGGTACCACTAATAAGACTCATAATAAAGACATAAGCACAAATACCACTAGTTTTAAACAAACATTTAAAAGGTTTATTAAAAATTAAATAAAAATAATAAGGAATATTTAAAGAAATAAGTAAATCATTAATAATAAACATAGGAAACAACGAGACAAAAACTTTTTTTAAGAACAGATTTATAGCTTCTAGGATAATGGTTGCTACTTCTTTGTTATTTTTAAAAATAATAATAATTGATGTAATAGTAAGTAAACAAAATATAAAATTTAAAAGATTTTTCTTCATAAATGCCTCATTATTTGATATAATTTATTAGGTGATTAATAAATTATGATTAGTAAAATATATGAAAAAATAAAAGACTTTATTAAAGAAAATTATAAGAGTTTAATTGTTTTAGTTTTAGTTGTTTTATTGTTTACAGTAGAACTTCCTTATTCTATTTATACTCCTGGAGGGGCAGTTAATTTAAACGATCGGATAACTGTTGATAACTCTTATAAGATTGATGGCTCTTTTAATATGGCTTATGTATCTATGGTTAAAGGTTCAATTCCCTTTCTTTTAATTTCTAAAGTACTACCTGATTGGGATATAGTGAAAAAAGAAGATATAACCTATGAAGGTGAAGATATGGATGAGATGATGGAGCGCGAAAGATTGCAACTTCAAAATTCAGTTGATAGTGCCATTATTAATGCCTACAAAAAAGCCGGAAAAGAAATTAAAGTTTTAAATTTTATTGATTTAA
>CAOVIS010000025.1:0-6744 GCA_948543905.1 uncultured Bacilli bacterium | reverse complement strand
TGATGCTAAAACTGATTTACAAAAAGGTGATCTATTATTAAGTATTGAAGGAAATACAGTAGAGTCTTTAAGCAAATTAAAAGAAATAGTAAAAAGCTATCCTGAAAATACTAAATTAAGTATTAAAGTTAAGCGTGAAGATAAAGAAATAGATTGTTATGCCACAATTTTTAAAATAGATAACGAAATGAAAATTGGTATTAGTATTGTAACTACTTATGATGAATTATTAAATCCTGAGATTAAAGTTAAAACCAAATCCAGCGAAATGGGTTCTAGTGGAGGATTAATGATGAGTCTTACTATTTATAATAAATTAGTGGAAGAAGATATTACCAAGGGTAAGAAAATTGTGGGAACTGGAACTATTGATGCGGAAGGTAATGTTGGTGAAATTGGTGGGGTTAAATATAAACTAATTGGAGCGGTAAAAAATAAAGCGGATATATTTATTTGTCCAGAAGAAAATTATGAAGAAGCTTTAAGGGTTGCTAAAGATAAAGATTACGATATTAAAATAATTAATGTTAAGACTTTTGATGAAGCTTTAGCAAAACTTGAGAGTATGTGATTTACATTTGACAAGAGCTAAATATTATTATATAATTTAGTTGTACATGAGAAATGTATTTTAAAAAAAGTGGGAGAACCCTTGCCAAAGTAGGGAATGAAAAAAGCTGGGAGAACCCTTGCCAAAGTAGGGAATGAAAAAAGCTGGGAGAACCCTTGCCAGAGTAGGGAATGAAAAAAGAATCTAGAGAGCACACTCTAGTTTTAATTTTGCTAAACATATCAAAACAAATGATTGACAAATAAATGTTTATATGATAAATTTAATTTAGCCAAGGATACTTAAGAATAAAGGGGGAAAATTGGTTATGAGTAAAAGATTAAAATTATATTATATTGATGATGACTATGTTGAATATTTAAGAGAATTTGATGATAGAGTTCCATATAATAAGAAAGGGACTAGACCATTTGTAGGGGTTGTTTATGAGTATAATGGCTTCAATTACTTTGCTCCTTTAGCGAGCCCTAAAACCAAGCATTTAAAAATAAGTACAAAAGCTTTAGATGTATTTAAAATTGATGATGGAAAATTGGGAATTGTAAATTTAAACAATATGATACCAACTCCAAGTGAGTGTTTAACTGAGGTTATTTCATCTATTAATGATATTCAATATAAGATATTATTGAATAATCAAATAGCATTTTTAAATTCTTATAAAGATGAACTATATGCTAAAACTAAAAAGTTTCAAAATCAGTATCGAAAAGGATATTTAGATGATAAGGTTAAAAGTAGAAGTTGCAATTTTCTTTTATTAGAAGAAAAATGTCTAGAATATAATAAAGCTGAAGTTGGAAACTAAAAAAGCCACTAAAGATCATACTCTAATTTTTGTTTTAAAAAATGTTGACAATTAATAATAATAAGCATATAATTATGTTAGTTGCCTAACAAATATAGAAGGTGATTTTGTGAATAAACATGTGTTGTTTGAGATAAAAATGTTACAAAATGCTATTATAAGAGAAATGCTGATAGATGCAAAAAATCATGGATATAAATTTGCTCCTTCGCTAATCCAAATGGAAATTATTTTATTTTTGTTAGCTAATAAAAATAAAACAATCTATCAACGAGACTTAGAAAAAGAATTTAAATTAAGAAGGTCAACCATTTCAGGCATTCTCAAAACTATGGAGAAAAATAATTTGATTGAGCGTGTAGATTCGACAACTGATGCTAGAATCAAAAAAGTTAATTTAACTTCTTATGCTCACAAAATTCATAAAGAACGTGAAAAAAAATTTCTAAGTCTTGAAGCAAAAATAACAAATGATATTTCTTTAGAAGAACTCCAAAATTTTTTTCTTGTTATTGACAAAATGAAAAAAAATCTTGAGGAATAAATATAATAGTGTTAGACAACTAAAAATGGAAGGAAGGAAAAAATATGTGGAAATTATTAAAGGGTTTTTCCAAAAAAGATTGGTTTACAGCGGGTATAGTTTTTATTCTTATTATTTCGCAAGTTTGGATTGAACTTAAAATGCCTGATTTTATGTCTGAAATAACTATGCTTGTTCAAACTGAGGGAAGCCATATGAGTGAAATTTTAAAAAATGGGGGATATATGCTTTTATGTGCTGCTCTAACCCTTGTTATATCAGTGTTTATAGGCTATTTAATAGCTAACATTGCAGCTAAATTTTCTAAAATAACTAGACGTAAAATATTTAAAAAAGTTGAGGATCTAGATACTCATGAAGTGAAAAAGTTTTCAACAAGTAGTCTAATTACCCGAACTACTAATGACATAACGCAAGTGGAAATACTAATTGGAATGGGACTTCAATTAATGGTTAAAGCTCCCGTAACAGCTATATGGGCCATCACGAAAATTCTTAATAAAAGTTGGGAATGGAGTGCTCTTACAGCTGTAGCAGTTTTAATATTATTAAGTGTGATTATTACTTTAATTGTAATTGTTATGCCTAAGTTTAAAATAGTGCAAAAACTTACTGATAAAATAAATGGAATTACCAGAGAATCATTAAATGGTATTAGAGTTGTTCGAGCTTTTAATGCTGAAGATTATCAAGAAACTAAATTTGATTCGGTAAATACTAAACTTACTAATCAACAATTGTTTAATCAAAAAGCATTTAGTGTTATGTCGCCAGTTATGTATTTGGTTATGTATTTTCTTACTTTAGGTATATATTTTATCGGAGCCTTTTTAATTAAAGATGCGCTTATGGCTCAAAAGCTAGATCTATTTGGCGATATGGTAGTTTTTTCTAGCTATGCAATGCAAGTTATTATGTCCTTTTTAATGCTTGCAATGATATTTATGATGGTGCCAAGAGCAATGGTTTCAGTAAAAAGAATTAATGAAGTATTAGATACTGAAGATTCTATTAAAGAAGGAACGTTTACAGGCCCTACAAAAGAAGTTGGAACAGTGGAATTTGTTAATGTTTCTTTTAGGTATCCCGATGCCGAAGAATATATTCTAAAAAATATCAGTTTTAAAGCCGAGAAAGGAGAAACAGTCGCCTTCATTGGCTCTACTGGTTCTGGGAAATCGACTTTAATTAATTTAGTACCTAGATTTTACGATGCAACAGAAGGAGAAGTTTTAATTGATGGTGTGAATGTTAAAGAATATAATATCCACACGTTAAATAATAAATTAGGATATGTCCCTCAAAAAGCAGTTATGTTTGATGGTACAGTAAATTATAACGTTTCTTATGGACAAAGTACAAGTGTTAAAACTAATGAAGCTATAAAAGAAGCTATTAAAGTGGCTCAAGCAGAAGAATTTGTTAGCAAAATGGATGATGGCTATGATACACATATTGCTAGCGGAGGAACTAATATTAGTGGAGGACAGAAACAACGGCTTTCTATTGCTCGAGCTATTGCTCGTAATCCTGAAATTTATATTTTTGATGATTCTTTTAGTGCCTTAGATTATAAGACTGATTCGGTTTTAAGGCACGAACTAAAAAAATACACTAAAGATTCAACTTGTCTTATTGTTGCTCAACGTATTGGAACCATTATGAATGCTGATAAAATATTAGTTTTAGATAATGGCAAATGTGTTGGTATGGGAACACATAAAGAATTACTTAAAAACTGTGCTGTTTATAAAGAAATAGCATTATCTCAATTAGGAGAGGAGGAATTAAATAATGCCTAGACCAATGAATAATTCTCCAGCTAAAGCTAAAGATTTCAAAGGTTCAATTATGAGGTTATTAAAAGAGCTAAAGCCTCATCACTTACTTATTATATTTGCTTTAATCCTCGCTGCCTTAGGTTCTATTTTATCAATACTAGCTCCCAATAAATTATCAGATATTACCGATGAAATATCTAAGGGACTAACAGTAAATACTAAAAATTTAGAAATATTAACTACTACTATAACATCTAATATGAGAAATAATATTAGTGAAGATATAATAATTGATAATACAACTATAACAGTAGAAGAGCAAATGGCATATATGAATATAATGGCTACAATGCAAGAAGATACAACTCCAGAAAACCTTTATAAAAATATTGATACAATGCCTGAAAGTATAAAAAAAGTAGTAAGTCCTATTATGGATATAGATGCTATAAAAAGTATTGTAATATTTCTAGCAACTCTCTATATTTTAAGTGCTTTATTTACATTCTTAGAATCTATTTCAATGACTGTTGTTGCTAATAAGTTTGCTTATAGTCTTCGAGCACGAATTATATCTAAAATAAATAAATTACCTTTGAAGTATTTTGATACGCATAAAACAGGTGATGTCTTATCAAGAGTAACTAATGATGTTGATACTATTGCTCAAAGTATGAATCAATCTTTAGCTAGCTTAGTAAGTGCCATAACTTTATTTATTGGTACTACTATTATGATGTTTTATACTAATGCCTTAATGGCTATAACCGCTATATTAGCAAGCTTAATTGGCTTTGTCTTAATGATGCTTATTCTTAGTAAGTCTCAAAAGTATTTTGCTGATAGGCAAAAGGAATTGGGTGCACTTAATGGCCATATTGAAGAAGTATACTCTGGACTTAATATAGTTAAAGCATATAATGGTAAAACAGATGCTTTAGAAAAATTTGATTTATATAATGATAAAGTTTATAATGCCAATAAAAAGAGTAGATTCTTATCTGGTCTTATGATGCCTTTGATGACATTTATTGGTGATTTTGGATATGTGGCTGTTTGCATTGTAGGAGCGATACTTACAGCTAAAGGTACTATTAGTTTTGGTGTAATTATAGCTTTTATAACCTATGTCCGACTATTTACATCTCCTTTATCCCAGATAGCTCAAAGCATGTCTTCTATGCAGCAAAGTGCTGCTGCTAGTGAACGAGTATTTGAGTTCTTGGATGAATCGGTTATGAGTAAACAAGAAAATATTACTACTACGCTTTTAAAAGATAAAGTAAAAGGAGATATTGAATTTAGAAATGTAGTATTTAAATATGATGGTAATGAATCTCCAACTATAAAAGATTTTAGTGCATTAGCAAAACCTGGCAAAAAAATTGCTATAGTAGGTCCAACTGGCGCAGGTAAAACAACTTTAGTTAATCTTCTTATGAAATTTTATGAAATAAATTCTGGAGATATTTTAATAGATGGGACTTCAATTAATGATTTAACGAGAGAGAATATTCATAGTCTATTTACAATGGTTCTTCAAGATACATGGCTTTTTAACGGCACCATAAAAGAAAATATTATTTATAATCGCCAAAACATCAGCGATGCTAAAGTAGAAGAAGTTTGTAAAACGGTCGGAATTGATCACTTTATTAAAACTTTACCTGGCACTTATAATTATGAGTTGCATGATAATGATAGCATTTCTGCTGGTCAAAAACAATTACTTACTATTGCTAGGGGAATGATTGAAGATGCTCCACTTTTAATCCTTGATGAAGCCACCAGTAATGTTGATACTCGTACAGAAGAATTAGTACAAGCAGCTATGGATAAATTAATGGAAGGAAGAACTTCGTTTATTATTGCCCATCGTTTGTCGACAATTAAAAATGCAGATTTAATATTAGTTATGAAAGATGGTAATATCATTGAGACTGGAACTCACAAAGAATTGATGCAGCAAAACGGATTTTATGCAGATCTTTATAATTCGCAATTTGAACTTTAAACAGGAGTTTTTAAAGACTCTTGTTTTTTTGATGGTAATTTGCAAATCTTGACATTTTATGATAGAATAGAGCCTTAAAGAAGAGGAAATATCTATGAGTAGATTTAGTTTAGATGAAACAAAGGAACTTTTAAGAGCTTGGCGCATGTTAGGTAACCAAGATGCTTATAGTCTGCTTATTGCTGATAATATAGGTTTAGTAAAAAAAATAGCTAATAAATTTTGGAACAAAGATTTATTATTTGATGACCTTCTTGACGCTGGTTTAGAAGGGTTAGAGGAAGCAATAAATAAAATTGATTTTGAAAATGCTGAGCTAACTTCTTTTAGTACTTTTATGTGGCAGTCTATAACTTGGAAAATTCTAAAAGTTGTTAATAAAGAAAAGAAAATAAGGTTAAATGAGATAAGTCTTAATGAATTAATGCCCAATAGCCATACCGCTTCTCCTTCTACATATGAAGAAGTTTTACAATATGAACAAGAATTTGAATTTTTAAGGCCTGATACTCAGGAGTGCATGCAGGATGCTTTACAATTATTGTCTCCTGATGAACGAAAAGTTATTATATTGAAATATGGCTTTGAAGATAATATATATAAAAGCGATGAAGAGGTTGGACAAATATTAGGGGTTACTAAAGCACGAATAGGGCAAATTAAAAATAAAGCTTTAGCAAGACTACGAAAACCAGATGCTTTAGATATTTTAAGGGGATTATAATTTATGAAAAAGAGTAAAAAGACTATCAGCTTTAAGTGCGAATACGAATTAGATAAAAAGACTTTTTTAGAATTTTGGGGTAGTGAAGTATTTAATAAAGAAACTTTTATTCTTATAAATATTCTATCTTTTGGTATTTTAGGAATATTAATAGTTCTTAAAGAATTTTTTCTATTGGCTTTTTTAGCTAGTTTAATATCCGTTAGTATTTTGCTTTTTTACTTGCTTTTTCGTACAAAATATTTAATTAAATATAAGAAACTTAATAGTTTAAAATACAGTATTACTATCAAAAATGAAAA
>CAOVIS010000024.1:4654-10328 GCA_948543905.1 uncultured Bacilli bacterium | reverse complement strand
ACATCAGAATATATCAGATAGCCATGCAAAGGCAATAATAGACAGATGGTACCAGATTAATATAGCAAATACAGGTTATGGAAATTATGTAGATACTAACACTGGATTTTGTAATGATAGGCAAATAAATAAAACAGCAGCATCAGACCTTCCAGGAGATGGATATGGAACCCAAAATTCTGCATACGCATCATTAGGAAGATTAAGAGATACATCTGGATGGAAATCTGTCCAAACGCCAATATTACGATGTACAAATAAATCACGTGATTTATTTACTGTTTCAAGTGCAAGTACAGGAAATAAGAAGTTAACATATCCAGTAGGATTGATAACAAATGATGAAGCAGTATTTGCGGGAGGGTTTGTAATTAAAGAGAATGAAACATTTTATTTATACACAGCAAATACATATTGGACAATGTCGCCTTATCACTTCTTCGGTATTGAGGCTTATATGTTCTGTGTGTATTCGAATGGTTACATAGGTAACGGTGGAGGAATGAGCAATGAACTCGTTTGAGACCTGTTATAAATTTACGTGCTGATGTTAAATTTACCGGCACTGGAAGTGAATCTGACCCATTTGTAGTAGTTTAAAATTTATCAATTATTATTTATGTTACGTATATTAGAAATTTATGTTTATTTAATCTTTTTTAAGTATGGGCAATGAACAGCTATCCTTTACGGCTGTTTTTTTGTGAACTTTTTTTGGATTTTGGTTCTTTTTTTGACAAAATATTTAACTTTAGTAAGTTATAATAGTGATGGTGATGCTATGACTATTTATCTTGATTTATTATTTTTAATTAATTTTATTTTTGATTTTTTAATTTTATTAGTAGTTAATGTAGCTTTAAAAAGATATACAAAAATATATAAATTAATATTAGCTTCTTTGTTTGGGGGATTGTCTTTATTATTTTTATTTATAAATATAAATAATATTACTTTAAGTATTTTAAAAGTTTTGATAGCTAGTTTAATGGTTTTAATTAGTTTTGGTTATAAAAATGTACGTTATGTATTTTATAATCTTTTATATTTTTATATGGTAAGTATTATTTTAGGTGGTTTTTTATATTATTTAAAAATAGAGTTTAGTTATGATAGAGATGGTTTAGTATTCTTTTATAAAGGGTTATCTTTTAGTTATCTTGTTTTAATAGTGATATCTCCTCTTATTCTTTTAGTATTTATTAAAAGTCTAAAGGTTTTGAGGGAAGTTAAAAATTATTATTATAAAGTAGATATTAAGTTAAGTTGTGATTTTAAAGTATCGTTAACAGGGTTCTTAGATACCGGAAATAGGCTTATTGATCCCATAACTAATAAACCAATTATTTTACTTAATAAAAGAGTTTTGAAGGGTAAATATCATATTAGAAGTCCAATGTATGTTCCTTTTAATAGTTTAAATAATCATGGCTTGTTAGAGTGTGTAAAGCCTATTAGTATTTATATTAATGATAAAGTTTTAGATAATTATTTAATTGGTTTTAGTGATAAGAGTTTTAAATTAAATGGAATTGATTGTTTACTTAATTATAAAATATTGGAGGATATATGCTAGAAAAATTAATAAAAAAATTATTAAAGAAATATAATGAGTGTTTTTTTGTAGGGTCGACTGATAAACTTCCACCTCCACTTTTAGAAGATGAAGAGAGAGATGCGATAATTAAAGCAGGTCAGGGAGATATAGAAGCTAAAAATAAGTTGATTGAACATAATTTAAGGTTAGTGGTATTTCTTGCTAAAAAGTACGAAAATACAGGGTATGATGTCGAAGATTTAGTTAGTATTGGGTCAATTGGCTTAATTAAAGGGATTAATACCTATAAACTTGATAAAAATATTAAACTTGCTACTTATGCTTCACGTTGTATTTCTAATGAAATATTAATGTTTCTTAGAAAGAATAAGAAAAGAAGAAGTGAAATAAGTTTTGAGGATGCCCTTAATTATGATGCTGAAGGTAATGAGCTACACTTAGAAGATATATTAGGGACAGAAGTTGATTTTGTACCTAAAGAGTATGAAAGAATTCAAAATAAAGAATTATTAGAACGGGAAATAAATACTTTGGATCCTCGGGATAAAGAAATAATGATTCTTAGATATGGACTTAATAATACTAAAGAATATACTCAAAAAGAAGTTGCAGTAAAACTTGGTATTTCCCAAAGTTATATATCACGAATTGAAAAAAAGGTTATTAAAAGGCTTAAGCAAACTATGAAAATATAGCTTGCTTTTTTAAAATTAGTACTTGACCAAAATGTAATCTCATTGTTATAATTGTAAATATCATACGAGGGGGGAATAAATAATGAATGAAATAATTATTAATGAATAAAAAGATTGAAGATTTAATCTATGAAATAAGAGGAAAACAAGTTATGTTAGATTCTGATTTAGCAAGTCTATATAAATGTGCTAATGGTATTAAAACTATTAATCAAGTAGTTAAAAGAAATATAGAAAGATTTCCAGATGATTTTCAAGAAATGGATATAGTAGGTCTGGCCTTTAAAATATCCGATTATTTTATAGTAAATATAAAAATTGCCAACCACTGGCTGGAAATTTGAGCTGGGGTCATTATTGTTATTTAATTTATATAAAAGATGAGTTTTTGAATTTTTAGGTATTAAAGAAGATAAACTAGTACTTGAAAATGATCTAGAAAAAAATCTAGTAAATCATTTATCTTTGTTTTTAATGGAATTAGGTAAAGGATTTATGTATGTTGGAAATCAGGTTAGAATTACTTTAGCTAATAATATACATTATTATGTAGATCTTGTTTTTTACAATAAAATTTTAAGTCGTATTTTTTAATAGATTTAAAAATGAATGATATGAAACTAGAATATGTTGGACAAATGAATATGTATATAAATTATTATAATAAAGAAATTAAAGATGAGTTTGATAATGAGACAATTGGTATTATTCTTTGCACAGGAAAAAGGAATAACTATGGAGTATGCATTGGGTGGTTTATCAAATAATATATTTGCCTCAACTTATACATATTATATTCCTGATAAAAAAGAATTAATTAGTGAAATAGAAAAAATCTTAAATAATTCAAAAAATTAAGAATATGAAAAAATAAACTTTACAATTTGATTATTTATGATATAATAGTTTTGACAGATTTAAGTGGGCAGAAAATCCCACTTTTATTATTACATTAAGGAGTGTGATGGTTTTTTGAGAACCCTAGAGGAATTAGAGTGCAAAATTAAGGACAGTATTACTTATAAAAAAAATAGTGCTAATTATAATGTTTTAGAGATAGTTTTGGATAAAATTGGAGGAATTGATTTAGATGGTATAGTTGCGGCTACAAATATAATTAATCCGATAGTCGATGAATACGATTTTACAGAAGATTCTTATATATTAGATGTCGTATCAAAAGAAAGAGGTGGAGATAATGAATAGTGAAGAATTCATTAAAGCAGTAAAAAATATTGTAAAAGAAAAAGGAATAAGTGAAGACGTAGTATTTGAAGGAATGGAACAAGCCTTACTTACAGCTTATAAAAGAAATTTTGACTCAAAGACTAATGCCCGAGTAGAAATTAATAAGGAAACGGGAGAAATTAAAGTATTTTCTTATTTAGTTGTTGTTGATGATGTTGATTATGGTAGTGAGGAAACAGATGAAGAGGGAAATGTTGTAAAAATACCTCCTAAAATTAATATTGATGCGCAAATTATTTTAGAACAAGCAGAAGAAATGGTGCCAGGTATTAAAGTAGGAGAGACTATTGAATATGAAGTAACTCCTAAAGATTTTGGCCGAGTTGCGGCCTCTACTGCTAAGCAAGTTTTAACTCAAAAAATAAGAGAAGCAGAAAAAAATAGCATTATAGAAGAATTTCAAGATAAACAAGATGAAATGTTACTAGGGCTTGTTGCTATGGAAGATGCTCGTAATTATTATATTGATTTTGGAAGAACTAGAGGAATTTTGCCTAAGGGTGAGATTATTCCTGGTGAAACAATCAAAATGGGGTCTAATATTAGGGTGTATGTTACAAAAGTAGAGAATAATACAAAAGGACCTTTAATTCTTTTATCAAGGAAACATTATGGTTTTGTAAAACGCTTATTTGAACTAGAAATACCAGAGCTTCAAGATGGCACACTAGTTATGCATGCTTGTGTTAGAGAAGCAGGAGTAAGAAGCAAAGTAGCAGTTTCATCAACTAATGAGCGAATTGATGCAATAGGTACTTGTATTGGGGAGAGAGGTTCTAGAATAGCAGGTATTTTAAAAGAACTTAATGGTGAAAAAATAGATGTAGTGTTATATAGTGAAGTACCAGAAGAGTATATTAAGAGTGCTTTAAGTCCTGCTAAGAATGCGATTGTAAGTATTACAAATGAGATTAAAAAAGAAGCTTTGGCTGTTGTTTCTAGTGATCAGTTATCACTAGCTATAGGTAAAGCTGGTAATAATATTAAACTTGCTAGTCGTCTTACTAAGTATAAAATTAATATTAAAACAATGGAAGAGATAAACGCGGAAGGAAATAAATAGTAAATAAAAAGAAGGTGGGTTTATGGATTTAAAAGAATTTATAAAAGGTAAAAAAGCACAAGATGATTATAGTCTAAAAATGGCTAGATATCAATTTGATTATCTAATGTTAAATAAAGGATTAGATGCTAAAATAGCAGAATTAAAGGCTGAATATCAAATGAGATATAAAAAGCTTGAGGATAAAGCTCGAATAGATTGTGAAGCAAAACCTTTATGCAATCATGAAATAATCGTAGAATTTAGTGTTTGGCATCAATATCAATATGAACCAGTATATTATTGTTTAGGTTGTGGTGATAAATTAGCTTTTGACGAAGAAAAAACATTAGTAATAAAAATAGATGCGCCGATTGAAGATGCTAAAAAAATAGAAGTTTATTTATGTAAACTTAATCAGGAATTAACAAAATTAGGCTATGATTCAAATTTTTCAAGTCTTGAAGAAGTTGCTAGCCATTTAACAAATTTTATTAATAATAAAGAAGAAATTAAAAGATAATAAGTTCTAATAAAGAAAGGTGGGATATTCATGAAAGTTAAAAAAATTCCAATGCGAAGTTGTGTAGTAACCCATGAGAAATTAGAAAAAAGAGAATTACTTAGGATAGTTAGAACACCAGAGGGAGCTGTAGAAGTGGATGCAACTGGTAAGACTAATGGCAGAGGAGCTTATTTAAAAAAAGATAGAAGTGTAATTGATAAAGCAGAGAAAAGTAAAGTGTTAGAGCGAATTTTAGGAGTAGAAATAAACGAAGAAGTATATAATAAAGCAAAGAGTTTATGTGAATAATTTTAAGGAGATGAGATAATGAATATTAAAGAATATGCAAGCGATGTAAATTTAAGTGTGGCAGAAATTTTAAAGAAATGTAATGATTTAGGAATTGAAGTTAAAAGTGCTAATGATATTTTAACGGATGATGATATTATTATTCTTGATAATGCTATAAATTTAATAACAGAAGAAGAAACTTTTGATAGTGATGAAGAAATTAATGAAGTTGTAGAATCAATTGTAGAGTCTAGTAATATAACTAAAAATATTAATATAACAGATAAAAAGCAAAAATTAAAAAAGAAAACTGATAAGGTAGAGGCTAAGGATTT
>CAOVIS010000024.1:3429-4644 GCA_948543905.1 uncultured Bacilli bacterium | reverse complement strand
AAGAAATGTATAAAAATAAAGATAAACTTATGAAGAATACTAAAGATGAAAATGTTGTTTTGTTTCATGAGGGTATGAGTGTTGGAGATCTTGCAAATGTTTTAAATATAAGTGGTACAGACATTATTAAAAAGTTAATGGCTTTAGGACTTATGCTATCACTTAGTAATGCAATTGATTTTGAAAATGCTGAAATTATTGCATTAGAATATAATAAAACTTTAAAAAGAGAAGAAACACAAGATGTTGCTAATTTTGAGGAATATGAAATCATTGATAATGAATGTGATTTAGTTAAAAGACCACCAATTGTGACTATAATGGGACATGTTGATCATGGAAAAACTACGCTTTTAGATTATATTCGTTCATCTCATGTAGTAGATAATGAATTTGGAGGAATTACACAACATATTGGAGCTTATCAGATAAATACTAATGGTAATAAAATAACTTTTATTGATACGCCAGGACATGCGGCATTTACAGAGATGCGAGCAAGAGGGGCAAGTGTAACTGATATAGTTATTATAATTGTGGCGGCAGATGATGGAGTTATGCCTCAAACTAAAGAAGCAGTAGAACATGCAAAATCAGCGAAAGTCCCTATAATAGTTGCAGTTAATAAAATTGATAAACCAAATGCTAATCCTGATAAAATTATGACTGAGATGGCTGAGCTTAATATTACACCTGAGGCTTGGGGTGGAGATGTACCTTTTATTAATATTTCAGCTCATACTGGAGAGGGTATTGATAATTTATTAGAAACAATTTTAGCTATAAGTGAAGTAAATGAGTTAAAAGCGAATCCTAGTAGATATGCAGTTGGTTCTGTTATTGAATCTCGGCAAGACAAAAATGTTGGTGGAATTGCAAGCCTTTTAATCTTAAATGGTACACTAAGACTAGGTGATCCAATTGTTGCAGGAACTACTTATGGAAAGGTGCGAACAATGCGCAATGATATGGGTGAGGCTATTACATTTGCTGATCCTGGGATGCCGGTTGAGATTACGGGTTTAAATGAAAATCCTAGTGCTGGCGATAAATTTATGGCTTTTGAGACGGAAAAAGAAGCAAAAGAAGTTGCAGAAAAGCGTTTAATTAATGCAAAAGAAAATAAATATAAGAAGGATGTTATATCCTTAGATGATTTGTTTAGTAAGATAAATGATGGTCAAAAAGAGATAAATGTTGTATTAAAGGCAGACG
>CAOVIS010000024.1:1635-3408 GCA_948543905.1 uncultured Bacilli bacterium | reverse complement strand
AAGAAGCAGTAAAAAATAGTTTGCTTAAGATTGATGTTGAAGGTGTTAAAATAAATGTTATTAGATCTGGAATTGGAACAATTACTGAAAGTGATATAGTACTTGCTAATGCATCTAATGCAATAGTTATTGGTTTTAATGTTAGTCCAACTAGTGTTACTAAAGAAATGGCTAAAGAATACAATGTAGATATAAGACTTTATACAATAATTTATAAATGTATTGAAGAAATTGAGCTTGCTATGAAGGGTATGCTAGATCCAGAATTTGTCGAAAAAATAAATGGTAGTGCTGAGATTAGAAAAATATTTAAGTTTTCTAAAGTAGGAAATATTGCAGGATGTTATATTACTGAGGGATTAGTTAAAAATAATGTCGGAGCAAGATTAATCCGTGATGGTGTAATTATTTATGATGGAAAGATCTCTTCAATTCAAAGAGAAAAAGATAGTGTTAAAGAGGTTAAAAAAGGTTTTGAGTGTGGAATTACTTTAGAGAATTTTTCGGATATTAAAGTTGGCGATATAATTGAATCTTATGAAATGGTTGAGGTGGGTCATTAATGACTAATCATAGACTTTTAAAGATTAATGCAGATATTGTGCGAGCTGTAAGTGAGATTATTATGCTAGAGGCTAGAGATGAGATTTTAAAATCTATTACAATTACAGATTGTAGAGTTTCTAGTGATCTTAGTTATGCTAAAGTATATTTTACATCTTTAAGGGAAATGGAAGAAGAAAAGTTAGTTAAAGAAGTAAATGAGGCTGGATCATTTATTAGAATGAAACTAGCAGAAAGGTTAGATCTTCGTCATACACCGAAATTAGAGTTTGTTTATGATAATTCTATTGCTTATGCTAATAACATTGAAAGAATAATAAAAGAGTTGCACGAAGGAGAATAAGTATGCCAAAAAGGCCTATAATGGAAGTAAAAGAAGGAGAGTTTTTAGATACTGAGTTAAATATTATTAAAGATAATATGAAATCTTTGTATATAGAGGCTAGAGATGCTAATAAATTTAATTATTTTCAAATTTATCGGTTATATTTATATGGCTTTTTTTTGGGCTATGCAATTTTATTTGCAGGTAATTTAGAGGATAATGATGTTTATTTGGAAAATTTGTGTTTTTTCGGGGATATTTGGGTTAATTGGCGGTATATTATGGAATTTTTAAATGTAATAAAAAAAAGACCTGCATTTGGAAATTATATAGATAATATTTATTATGATCTTCGTCATATAATTCCAGAATTTTATCCGATTTTAGATAATTTAGGGTATAGAGTAAGGGCGATTAAAAGATGAAAGGGATTTTAGTTGTAAATAAGCCTAAAGGTTATACTTCTCGCGATGTTGTAAATGTCTTGGGAAAAACGGTTGGTACTAAAAAGGTAGGGCATACAGGAACATTGGATCCACTTGCGACTGGCGTTTTAGTGGTATTACTTGGAAGATATACCAAACTTGCGGATATAATTGTTCATGATGATAAAGAATATATTGCTGAGATTAAGTTAGGAGTTAGAACCGATACTTTAGATATCACGGGAAATATTTTAGAAAAAAGAAAATGTCAAGTAAGTAAGGAAGAGGTATTAAAAATTTTTAAAAGTTTTATTGGAAATTATAAAATGGAAGTACCAATATATTCGGCAGTAAAAGTAAAAGGAAAAAAATTATATGAGTATGCTCGGAGAGGAATAGATGTTGAATTACCTATAAAAGAAGTAGAAATTAGGGAATTAGAACTAATAAATTTGAGTG
>CAOVIS010000024.1:0-1625 GCA_948543905.1 uncultured Bacilli bacterium | reverse complement strand
AAATTAATAGATATTAAATATGAGAATAATAAAACAATAATTAAGTTTTCTTGCTTAGTTAGTAAAGGAACATATATTAGAAGTTTAATAAGAGATATATGTAAGGATTTAAATGTAATAGGAACTATGCAAAGTCTAGAGCGTACTAGACAAGGAAAATTTAGAATAGAGGATTGCTATACAATAGATGATGTGAGATCTGGTAATTTTAAATTAAAAAATATAGATGAGGCATTAGATTTACCAAGTTATCATTTGAATGATAGCGAATATGGGAAAGTTCGTAATGGCTCTAAAATAAATCTTGCTTATAGTGATAAGTTTGTTCTTTTACTTTTTAAAAGAGAAGAAATTGCTATTTATGAAAAAGATGATGATAGTTATAAGGTTTATGTAATGCTAAAAATTGATTAAGGATGGTTATTATGAGTAAAAAGTTAGTAAAATATATGAAAAAGATATTATGGAGATGCTAAAAGAAATAGAAAAAAATGATAAAAATTTGCCTTGGCAATATGCGGGTATGGCTAGCTTAGAATCTTTTACAAGTTTTGATGAGTGGTTAGATAAAATAAATAAAGAAAGCGAAGGAGAAGACTTATTGCCTAATAGAGTGCCTGCTTCAACTTATGTGCTTGCAAGTGATGATCAAGTAGTTGGTATTTATAATATCCGCCATGAATTGAATTATTATCTTTTAAATTATGGTGGACATATTGGTTATTCAATTAATCCTAAAATGCGGCAAAAAGGTTATAGAACTAAAGGTTTAGAGTTAGCTTTAAGAGAATGCGAAAAGATGGGTATTAATAAAGTATTAATTACTTGTAATGTTAAAAATATAGCAAGTGCTAGAGTTATAGAAAAATGTAGAGGGAAATTAGAAAATATTATTATTGATAAAAATGGTAATGAATTAAAAAGATATTGGATAGATAATTAGGTAGTAGTTTTTTATGAGAGAGGGTATTTGGAAAAATACTGGCGGTTTAGAAGATGTTTATGATAATATTATAATTAAATAATTTTGAGAAATCTAAAGATATAGGGAAAGAATTTAGAATTTTTTCTTTGGCTGATACAATAAGGAAGGGAAAAAATGAAAGTAGAAATTAAAGACTATGGAAGTATTGGAGTACCAAGATTATTAAATTTAAAAGTAATTAAATTAGCTTATGAAGATTTAATAAATGATAAATACTTAGATGGTGAGGTATTATATGAAGGAGTTAGTGAAGAAATTCCTACCGATATCGCTAAGCTTCATTATTATAAATTAACTCTTGGTAATTCTACGGTTTATTATGTTATAAAAAATTAAAAAAGCCTTAAAGGCTTAGATTATATCATCGATATATTTTTTTAATTGATGAGCAGATTCACCAAAGATTATTTTTAGTTGATTATCAATTTCAACAATACCTTTGGCACCTAGTTTTTCAATGGCATCTTTATTTACTAAAGTTATATCTTTTAAAATAACTTTAAATCTACTCATATTGCACTCAGCACTAACAATGTTGTCTTTACCACCAAGATAACCAATTAATTTATTCGCTTCTATTTTAAAATCTCTTTTAGATAATTTTAAAACGATTAATAAAATTATAAATATAGCCGCTCCA
>CAOVIS010000023.1:3182-10692 GCA_948543905.1 uncultured Bacilli bacterium | reverse complement strand
AAAAAAATTAGCAAACCATTGACTTGTATAATTTCCAATAGGTAATCCTTGTTTTGAACTATCTATTATAATATCAATTAAATCCAATGTATTTCTGCATTTAATTTTTCTTCTAAATCTGGACTAGAAATATCTTTAATAATTCCCCGCCATTTTAAATCCTCAAAAACTGTCATATTAATTCCTCCCAAAATTTATATTTTCCATTATATCTTTTTTATTCTCTTTTGGCAATTATAATTTTAAACTTCTTACAAAATTTCCATTTTCCATTATAACTTTACTTCTACCATCTCTAAGGTATGCTATTACCTCTAAATCTTTAGTTCCAATAAAGAAATCCACATGAATATTTGATTGATTGAGTCCTAGCTTATATAATTCTTCCCGACTCTTAGTAAGACCATCTTTTACACACTCTGCAAAACTCGCGCCAAGAGCCAAGTGACAAGAAGCATTTTCGTCATAAAGTGTATTTTTAAATAAAACCTCTGTTTTAGAAATTGGAGAATCATAATCAACTAACGCAACTTCTCCTAAATAACTAGCATCACTATCGACATCAAATATCCCCTTTAAAATTTCTAGTCCTTTTTTAGCTCCATAATCCACAACTTTTCCATCTTGAAACTTAAGCCAAAAATCTTCAATTAAATTATTATTATATACTAAAGGTTTAGAAGCATAAACTATCCCATCAACTCTAAGTCTATCTGGAGATGTAAATACCTCTTCCGTAGGCATATTTACAATGTTTTTACCATCTGCACTTTCAAATAAATAATTTTTTGGTAAACCAATTTTAACATTTGTTCCAATTTCATTACCATAAACTAAATAATCAATATCAAGACTATTTAAATATTCTGCCTTTCTCTTTAATTTAGTCATTTTCTCATCCCATAACACAATAGGATCTCCTTCTTTTATTAAACAAATATCTAAAACCAAATTCCATAACTTATTAATATCAACTCCTATCGATTTAGCCCAAATGGTATTAGGAACAGCCGAAATATTCCATTTTATAATTCCTTTTAACTGATACTCTTTATATTCTTTAATATTCTTTAACAGATAAGTGTTAACTTTTGCCATTAATTCCTTATCACAATCTCCAAAATAATTTGGCACTGGTGAAGAAAGATTTAAAAAAGCATATCCATTACGAGCCATTTCATTATATATTGAATTATCAAGTTTTCCACTTTCTATTATTTCTTCAAAACTTTTCGTCAAATACAAATCTCTTTCTAAAGCAATATTCTTTTTGAATACTTTAATATCTTCTATTCCTAATTTCCTAGCTTCCTCACTAACTAAACTAATAAAATCTTCTATTATCATTGAACCAATAATAAATAGTTTATCACCACTCTTAAGTCTTAAACAACCGTCGATTAAAAACTTTGCATATTTTCTTATTAATTCATTCATTATTATTCATCCTTTCTAAACAATAAAAAGCCCACAAACAAAGGACGCCAAACTAGCGCGGTACCACCTTTATTTATGAACTTAATTCATACACTTGAAAGTTTTAACGCACTTCTGCGATTTAACTAGCGAGTTGTAAATTCGCTTCAAACATTAAATTATCTATAAAATGTATCAACTACTTTATATCCAGAGTACCTTGAACTATTACTAGCTCTATCTGTTATACAATTACTCATATTAGTGTATTCTACATCAAAATAGAATGGTGTAAAATAAATATAATATCCTAAATTAGAAGCATAATACTTATTAACATTTCTAAAATTATTTATGCTAATTGAAGCATTTGTATACCATTTACCACCTTGATAATAAGCGTTAGATAAATATTTTGTAAAATTACTAGACTTTAAAGAATAAGTCTGTAACATTGATCCAGATGTAATACCAACTGTATATTTGCCAGTTCCATTAACTAAAGATATTCCTTTAGAATAAAAATCTCGATATACATCTGTATACATACTACTTCCTGTAATATAACCAATATTAGTTATTCTTAAATTCTCAACATTATACAAATCATCAAATCTAATTGTCCAATTTTTACTCCAAACATTTCCATTAGCATTTACATAATTAGTTGAATAATATCTTTTAGAATCAACTTTGCAATACTTATTATACTTTTCTTCCTCTTTTTCCCACTTTGCTACTAAAGTATAATTTTGATAAATTCTTGTATTAAAATTAAATTCACGATTATTATAATACCAACCTAAAAATTTATAACCACTTCGATAAGGGTCACTAGGTCTAATTATTCTATCACCCTCATCATAAGATCTCGAATCTACATAACTACCACCATTTGAATCATAATTAACCCAATAAGTCGCTCTACAACTTCCATTATCTACCCATTTAGCATGAAGTGTCATATTACTAGTAACTGGTGTATTAAAATTATATCTTATTGTTAAAGCACTATCTGTATACCATCCTGCAAAATCATAACAATTTCTAGTTGGATTACTAGGCAT
Source organism: uncultured Bacilli bacterium (assembly GCA_948543905.1). The sequence continues at coordinate 8,209 of CAOVIS010000023.1, read as the reverse complement.
ACTAGCATAATTTCCTTCTTCAATATTATATTGTGGATTAACATAAGTACCGCCATTAGAATTAAAGCTTACAGTATATTTATTTTTAGGCTTTGGTGTTGGATCTGGAGTAGGATCAGGTTTAGGGTCCGGTGTTACATTATTAATTTTTTCCCATTTTGCCACTAAAGTAATAGTTTGTGTTACCGGAGTTGCAAAATCATAACTATAACCATTTAAATACCATCCTAAAAACTTATAACCATCACGAGTAGTCGTTCTATATAAAGCTACTCCATTTTGTTTAACTACTTGTTTTGGCACAAAAGCTCCACCTTGAGAATCAAAATATACTGAATAATACACATTATTTTGACAATTATTCCGACAATCATCAGTGGTACAACTATTCTTACAACTATTAATATAAGTAATATTATAGTACTTATTTACAGTTGTTGTAGTTGTATTATTATAATAATTATTTACAACTCCCCCACTTGTATTATTATTAGAATTATTATTATTATTTACTCCCGTATCTCGTGATGCTTCATTACTACTAGAACTACTATTTGACCCGCTATTTATATTATCCCCAATTATATTACAATCAATACAACTAACATTTTCTTTTATACTAGTTTTAATATAATCAGTTTTCGATTCACAAGCTAGATAAACCTTTAAATCATACTCTTTATCTCTAACTTTAGTCGCTTCAATATAACTATTATTTTTATCACAAGTTTTTCCATTATCATCATATATATCTAAAACTAAATTAGTACTCACCATTTCCTCTAATGTAACTTTACTATGTTCTCCTATTTTTGTAGGCAAATTAGTATCCTGAAAATACTCAAAACCTGCTTGTTTCATTATGTTAATATTATTTACAAATGTATTAGAACTAATATTATTATCCTTCTTTGGTATTAAAAAACAAATAATAGCAATTACTAAAACAGCTCCCCCTAATATTCCTAATATTTTTAACCAACTAATAGTATATTCCTTTTCCATTATACCACCCTTACTTTCTGTTTATATTTAAAGTATAGCTATATTATTACTGATTGTCAACAATTTCCTTTAAAAATTTAAAAATAATAAAAAAGCTTAGTTTTCCCGAGCTTTCTTATTTGTTTTCTTAGTTTCTGTATCTTTTAACTTTGCTGTTATAATCTCTAATGTTTTAATAGTACTAGCTTTAACCTCTTTGGCTGCCGCTTCTACTACTGGTGTTCCTTTTTTTACTGCATAATCCACTAATTCATCCGCTTTTTTCTTAATCTTAGCCGCTCCACTTTTAATAGCTTCGGCAACAGTTTCTTTATCTAAATTCTTTAAATCTTCCTTTATTTCTTGAACTTTTCTCTCAATAGTTTCTTTTACATCTTTAGCATCAAGACTTTTTACCTTATCTACTAAATTATCCATTTTCATCTTTAATTCTTTTCTTGTTTCACTGCCACTCTTAGGTGCAAATAATATTCCTAAACCTACACCAATTCCTGCCCCTACTAAAAATTTACCTAATCCACTTTTCTTTTCTTTACTCATCTTTTTTATCCTCCTTTATTTTTTTATTTTTCTTTCGAAAAAACAATTTCGAAGCAATTGTTGACACCCCATCAACTACCTTATCAGTTATTGATACAATTTTATCAGTCGTAAAATCAACTATTTGAAATAAGCCATTTAAAGATGCCACTTTTTCATTTACATCATCAACAACTTTTTCCACTTTATTAATTGTAATAATCGACTTTACACCTAATATTATGCCAATAACTAAAATAATTATTAATAAAATATAAATAATTATTGGTAAAAATGTTAACCAAAATTCCATTATTCACCATCCTCTCCATTCTCATACATAGAATCTATTAAATCAAATAAATCACTCTCTAAAGTATCCTCTTCATGTCTATCTTCAGTTTCTACTGTTTTTTTATTATTTATTATTTCTTCATTTTTAGGTATTTCTAAAGTATCTTCCTCAATATCAGGAATCTCAATTACCTCATCACTACTATCATTTAAAAGCTCATCAATAGTTCTTGCTTTCTCCATTTTTTCTTCTAAAATCTTATCATCAATTATATTTTCAATTTTTTTCTCTTCTTTTGGTACTTCAATATTTCCAAAAGCTTTTTTTCTTACACTATCAACATCTAAAGATTTATTTATTGGACTCCTAGAAGTAATCTCCTCAGGTGTATAGTTCTTATCTAATATTCCGTAAACAGGACTAATAATTGGAGAAGGCCTAAACTTCGTCTTTTCCTCTACTACCGGCTTTGGTGCCACTCTAGATGCTTCTTCTCTCTTCTTCTCCTGTTTTTTTGGCTTTTGTGCTCTTTCATAATCCATTATATTAGTACTCCTAGGTTTAGGCACTACGCTTTGAAATTCTTCTTCATCAAAAGCTGGAAAACTAAAACTTTTCTCATCACGAGGAGTAGGCTTAACACTACTTACATTATTTACAGTACTACTACTATTTTTTTGTTCTAAATTTCTCTCTTCATTTAAAACTGGTTCTAAATCATCATAAAAACTAGGTGAACGTCTCTCTTCTTTTCGTGGCATCTCACTATAAGTTTTATTCTCCACTGGCTGTGGTTTTTCTTTTTTCTCTAATACTGGTATTTCAACTTCCTCTTCTTCAAATAAAATATTCTTAAGTTTACTTACTAAGCCCATTATTTGCACCTTCCTATTTTACATAATCAGGATCTTTTTTTACTTCTTCCTGATTTTCACTACTACCAAATTGTAAATAATTATCGCTACCTACAATTTCAAATATATCAAACTTTTCTTCATTAAAATCTAGTATATTACTACTTAAATTTTTACTAATTACACTATTATTATATGTAACACTTGTTAGTAATGAAATGGCAAATGCCACACTTTTATTTATATCACTTTCCATTACTATTACTTCTATTTTAGCATAATTATACATAATTTCAATTAAATATTGTTCTTTTTTATATTTATTTATCTCAATATACCCTTTTTTACTGTTATAATTAATAACATTCGAATAAAAAGCATCATTATTCTTAATATAATTAAAATCTATCTTAGTATTAAAACTTACTACATCAACAAATAAATAATAATTATATTTATGATCTGTTAAAGTATCATTATAATCTTTACTAGCAACAAGTTTAAGCCCTCTAGGTAAATAATAGCTATAACCACTTTTATTTAAAGTAGTACTCCTAACTTTACTATTTAAGCTATTATTTATTATTGTATCAATATTCTCTTTATTTATACTACTACAACCCGTAAGCACAATACTAATTATACATATTAGGATTACTTTTTTCATATATCCTCCTACATTTACTAATTATAAACAAAATAAAGAAAAAAATCAATAAAAAAGAAGCTAGTAATCATCTAACTCCTATATTTTATTATGTTTTATATCTTTACTATTTTCTTTTATTTCCTCATGAGTTCGCTCAATCCATTCTTTTATAGCTGCAATGGTATATTTTTTATCTTTAAACTTCAAAATATCAGCATCCATACAAGGTTTAAAATTATTAAATACATTATTATTTCTAACTTCAAAACTTCCATCTTTTTCTAAAGAAAGTATCCAATCTAAATATTGATATAAAGCTATCCAATCACCATAAAATTCTTTCTTTGCGATATATTGCGACTTTTCCAAAAAGTCTTCTAAAGAAATATAATCTTTTTCTAACTCTTTTAAAGATACCCTTAATCGTCTAACCGCATTTACCAAATTAGGTTTATATTCTAAATAAACATTTTCATTGTCACTTGCTACTAAATTAAATAACTTTGTTCCATAAATTCCCATATTACGTCTTATATATATTCCTGAACTATTATTATTTGCTGTTGTTTCTTGTTTTTCCTCTGCTTCTCTAAATTTTTGTTCTAACCATCTATGAATTTGTGCTTTTGTATATGATTTATTATGATAAGGAATAGCCTCTTCTACCTGCCAATTAAAACGTTCGTTTATCAGAAGTTTAAAGCTTCCATCTTTAATAACTAAATTATAAATTCCATACTTATAAAGGGAAATAACCATTTCTTCATTACATCTTCCACTAAACATAGCTCTATCCAAAAAAGTATCCAACATCATAAATTCTCTATCAAAAGTTTCCTTAGGAACAGTTGCTACTCTAACCTCGTTTTCACCATCAGGAATATAACTTAACTTAACATAACCATCATTAAAACTATCAATAAAGAAGAAATTAGTTCCAAATACTCCATTCTTATCTAACCTAAGACAAATCTTTTTAAATCTATAATCGTTATTTTCTTTTCTTTCTTCATTTTTCGTTGTAAGTATTTTTTTATCTTCTTCTATATTCGTAAATGTTAACTTATCAAGCTTTAAAAACTCTTCTACATCATATTTACCATTATTAAGAGCATTATAAATTTCAACAAATTGGCCAAATAGCTCAGATAAAACTTGAATTGCTCCACTATTTCCCTCACTTGCATATTCTCTTACTTTTTCATAAAACTTATTTGAAACCGTTAAAAATACTTCATAAATCTTATCTTTATTATCTTCTAAAACTTTATTTTTTTCCCATAATTCTAATATTTTATCTAGCTCTTTTTCGACATCACTTAAATTTTGTCCTTTTTTATAATTAATTTCTAAATGCGTAATTCTTTGATATATTGTAACATCTAAACTCTGTCCATTACTATCTAATACTTTACCATCATACTTCTTAAGAATATAGTCTTTTACTTTTTTTATTACTTCTAAAATTTTAAAATGGGTATCAAATATTTTTTTAACATCACTCTTTAATTCTTTTATTATTTTACCTATTGCTTGGCATCCTTCTTTTTTAAGTCTAATAAGCGCATTTTTTCCTATTTGTTCTATTATTGATTTTAATAATTCATAATCTGTATATAACTCATACTCTCTTAAAACTTCATTTATTCTATTTTTACATGGTGCAATAAATTTATCATAATAATCTTCTAATTGTTTATAAAAC
>CAOVIS010000023.1:0-3172 GCA_948543905.1 uncultured Bacilli bacterium | reverse complement strand
TCAATAGAAACCTCATAATTGAAATTAACATTATGATTTACATCTAACTTCTTATCTTTAAAATATTTTTCTTTTAAGTTATCATATATTCCTCTAATATTTTTCTTAAAATTCTTAAAATAATCTTCAATTTCTAAAATATTATTCATATATCGAACTTTTTGATTTAACAAATTTACTAAATAATCAATATCATTTGAAAAACTTTCATATTGTAAATTATTAATATGTCCTTTATATTTACCGGCCTTAGCTATTACTTCATCTCTATACTCATAAATAATAGCAGGATTATTTTAAAATCATATCAAAATAAGATTTAGCCGCATTTATCTCTTTCATTTCTTCTTCCATCTTTTTTCGGATAGCATCATTATCACTATAATTATCAGGATGATACTTTTTGGCTAATTCTTTAATTCTTTGTTTATATTCTTCTTCACTAAAATTAGGCTCTAAACCTAAAATATTACAATACTTTATATAATCCATATTAAATCACACCTCTACTTTTTAAACTATTAAATATTTCTTTATCCACATCTTGTCTATCTATTTTCTCTATTAACTTTTCATCCTGTAAAATATCTTCAAACGTTAACCATTCTAATTTAAAAAAGCTTTTACTGTCTATTATTCCACTCGTAACTCCTCTATATTTTTCTAAAAATACACCATAAATGCGATAAGCATCCATCATAGCATCCACTTTAAAACTTAGATTATATAACTTCATCTTATTATAAAATCTCTCGCTAACTTTAATAAACACTTCTTTTACTCGCATTTTATCTTCTTCTAGTTCTTTAGCCTTAACTATTTTTTCTTCTACTTTACTAATCACATCTAATACATCAAAATTACCATGATTATATAGAGCTTGTATCTTATTTAAATCTTTTAAAATCTCTAAAGACAAACCATCCATATACCAAACTTCAACATCTTGCTCCATAGCTTTTCTAGCACTTGCTATTGTTTCCTCACTATATTTATTAACTAAATAATCTTTAATCGCTTTAAATCTTTCTAATATTACAAAATGCCTATCAAAAACACTTCTAATATTATTGTTCATTTCTTCTAAACAAGCTTTAAATGTTTTAAAATCACTTTCTTCCATCTTTTTTAAAGCTTCTTTTTTTATTTTTTCAATTTTTTCTTTTAAAAATAAATAATCAGGATAAAGTTCATATTTTAAAACTTCTCCTTCTACTTTTAATCTCGCTCTTTTAATAAAAGTTGCTTTTAAATCTTTTAAATGATTTACAAACTCTGTAACTGGCACATCATAATTAAAAGACTCATTACCATCAAGATAAGGTAAATACTCATCTCTTATACTATTATAAACTATTCTTAAATCCTCTTTAAATTTTGCAAAATATTTATCAACACTTTCTTTAGTTTTATTATATAACATATTATATTGCAAAGAAATAATAAGAGGTTCTAATCTTTTAGCTTCCCTAGACGTATCATCACCCTTATAACTTCTAGCTTTAACCATTAACTTCTTTATATAATTAAGTATTGCATCTTTTGTATAAAAATAATGATAACTACCATATTTTCGATAACTATCTTTAAAAAAACTTTTTGCCGCATTAATTTTTTTCATTTCTGTTTCCAAAGATTTTTTTAAAGACTCGTCGCTTATTTTACTAAAATTATCAGGATGATATTTTAAAGCAAGTTCTCGTGATTTTTCTTTAAATTCTTGATCTGTAAAATTAGGTTTCAATCCTAAAATATCACAAGCTTCAATATAATCCATTTTAACTCCTCCATTCTCTTATTTAAGCTCTTTTTTGAAGTTTATTTTCTGTTATTTCTCTTATAATTTCTTCTAATAAAACTTTTTTATCTTGATACTCTTGCGCCTCAATACATAAAGATTCACTATAAGATTTAAACTTTGGCACAATTCTAATTTCTCCATTCTCTTTTAAAATAACATAATAAGAATAGATATCTATTGCTTTTTCTTCAATTCCACATTCTTTAAGTTTTTGTGATTTATCTAAAGCTTTATTATATTCATCATAATTAAGTATATAATCCCAACTATAAAGAACAACTTCTGAAGTACCAATTCTATTTACATTTTGACCAATAAATTTAATACTATCTAAAAACTCTCTTAAAGAAATAAAATCTCTTGACAATTGTTTTAAACTAACTTTAAGTTTTACTTTTCCAAGATCATTTCTATAATCAACCATATAAAGTTCTTTTTCATCTTCTAAAGCTACATAAATCATTCCATCTAAAGCCGAATTCGGTTTTTTCCGTACATAAAGTTTATCAATATCAATATCAAATTGCTCTAAAATAAAAGCACTTTCTCTTAAATTTGCAAAAGATAGATCATTTAACATAACTAAATCATTTGCGCTAATCATTCCATCTAATGCTCTTCTAGAAATTTCCATCGCCTTTGCTAATATTTTTGCCATGTCATCAAGTTGCTCACAGGACATTTTCTCCTTTGTATTACCTAAAATCGCTATAGCTTGATTAGATATTTTATGATAAATATTAAGTACTTCTTCGCTACTTGGATAAACAACCTCTTGAGGAACTATTTGTCTTTCTAATTTTACTATTTTATGATACAATTCTCCAATGTTTATTTCACCTTTTAAATTGCTCCTAAAATGATTTAATTCCACAATTATTCTAAGATCTCTAAATGACATACCATACTGATATATATCAAAGATATATTCGTCATATTTGCGCATAAAATAATTAGTTAATTGTTCCAACTTAATCAAAACCATTTTATACATATCTATTAAATTAAGCAATTTTTCATTTAGTAAAGCAAGTAAATCCTTAGTTTCTTTATAATCATTAGCTATACATCTTTTTTTAATAGTTTCTACTTCCTGCCTAATATTTTCTTTTAAAGCACTATTTTCAGGATCATCTAAATAATTTGAAGCGAGATCATCTATAGCCTTAAAAGCTAATACTCTACGTTCTTCTCTTAATTTTATTTTCTCTAAATTCTTAAAAAAAGTTTTAATATCAACTCTATAATTAAGTTCTTGCAAAAAAGAATCATCTAAATTTGCTTTACCAAAATAATCTTTAGCAATACCCTCATACTTTAATTTTATTTTTTCATAAGTACTATTTAAAGTAACTTTTATCATTGTAATAC
>CAOVIS010000022.1:639-11658 GCA_948543905.1 uncultured Bacilli bacterium | reverse complement strand
TATCAGTAGATACTTTAATACATCCATTACCGTTTACCATACAAATATTAAGTGATTTAGCACTAACTTGGGTAACCCTAACTTCACCCACCAAAACATCTGTATTTACAATAATATTTTTTTCTCCTCTATAACCCTTACCAGTATCAACAACACTCATATTATACTTCGAACCAACTTCTAATTTATAATTAGGAATAATAAATTCCAAATCCGTTTTTCCAGCTTCTTCATTTTTAAGGTTTAAAGTAATGCTTCCTTTTATATTGTCAAGTTTACTTAAGCCTTAGGTTTTAAAATTAAAATACCCTTTTCATTTTTTACTACTTCTACTAAACCTTTAAATTCTCTACTTAATTCTATATTTAAATCTTTTAGATTATAATCATTAGTTAAACTACCATTTTTATAAACTTTATAATTTAACTCATAGTTTCCATTTTCCACTCGAAGCGGTATTTTATATAACTCATTATCAAAAACTACTTTATAAGAATCAGCTCTTACAATATTTACAAAATAAGTCTTTGTACTATTATCGCTATTAGTAACCGTTACACTTACAACATTATCTCCATAATTAAGTTTTAAATTATTGATACAATCAGTTCTTTCCCCATTAATAGTTATTATAGCACCCTCTATATTAGAAATAGCTTTAATATTAGTAGTGGCAATATTAGAATTAGCCCAAACAGTATAATTAGTAATATTACTATTAAAATCTGGACTTAAAGAACCAACACTGACCTCAATATTTTTTAATCCACCAATAATATCAGGCATCGTTGAAGGTTTTTCTCTCTTGATATTAACTGTATAAGTTCTTACCGTTCCATTTTCCGCAGTAACTTTGATTATAACTGGATTATCTCCATAATTAAGCTTTAAATCCTTAAGTGTTGTAATAGCTTCCCCATTAATCGTCACTTTAGCTTTATCACTACTTAATATAGCTTTTAAATCAATTTTATCTATATCCGATCCAACATTTACTACATAATCTTTTTTATCAGCATTAAATTTAGGATTTAAACTTCCAACACTTACTTCAATATTTTTAAGTTTATTATCACTGCTCTTAATATAACTAGAACTATTACTATTTGGTTTTTCATTTATAACATTTAATTTGTATACTGCTGTATAATTTCGACCATTATAATTAAGGGACAAAGTAATTTCTGTATTTCCTATTTTATAAGCTGTAATTTTTATCCTAGAATCCTCAACACGAACGCTAGCTACATCTTTATTACTAGATGTAGCCCTAATTTCACCCATAAGCCCTATCAAATTAAAACTTACATTTTTAGTTTTAGTATTGTATAAATTAATTGTACCACTGGCATTTGCAAGTTTAATATAGCGATTATCTTCTGTTATTCTAACTTTAGTTGTTGCCTCATATATTTTACCATTCGTAATTGTTTGTAAAATAATCTCTACATCTCCAGACTTACCCGGCTTAATTACAACATAATCACCTGTAACATAACAAGTTGCAATCTCGCCATCACTAGTTGTACAAATAAATTTATTAGGATTAATATTTCGATAAGAAAAACCTATTTTTCCGTTCAAATCACTTAAAGACATCTCATAATAATCTGTATCAAAAGTAAGATCAATGTTTTTAATTGTCTCAATATCTCCCGTATCATTAGTTATCGGACACTCTTGTTCATTAGAAAATAAATTACCAATTTTCCCTACTAGTTTAGAAGTACACCCACAACTAGTAAGTAAAGCAAGAATAATGATAATCAAAATAATTATGTATATTATAAATCGCTTTTTATTATCTTTTTCATTTTGTTCTTTGGTGTTTTCTTTCTTCTTCATAACTATGTCCTTTCTATATTTAAATTTCAAATAAACCTACGCATAACCATCATAGGCTTATTTGGAAGTTAAATTTAAACTTCCTCGATTATTTAGTTGCAGGTCCTAAATTATTAGGTGTAGTAGTTTTATCAAGTCCAGCACCAAGTTGAGTTTGGCTAGCTGTAATCTTAATATTTAATTCTACTTTACCATAAGTAGGAACATTATCATCAGCTACTTGCGTATAACCAGTACCATCATAAGTAACTTTACCATTACCTAAAGCAGTATCATTAATGTTATTAACATCTTTTTCATTTACATCAGCAGTTGTTGTATCATCATCTACTTCATAAGCCCAGTTCCAACCAATTACATAAACATCAGTACTTGAACTATTAGCTGCTAAAACTTTATCAAAAGCCTTAGTATTTAAGGCATCAGCTATTTTAGTAATATCTTTGCCTGCATAAATATAATCTGTGTTTGTAGCTGCATCAGCAACATCATTAAATAATGTTGCATATGTAGCTGTATTTGGATCATAAGCACCAGCTGCTACTTTCTTAACATAGTAGTTAATTTTACCAATTGAATCAGTACTTGTATTATCTACTACATCAATAATATAGTTAGTTTCAGGAGCAAATTTTGATAAATCAAATGCATAGAAACCAGCAGTACCAGGAGCAACAACATCTTCTTTAACACAAGCAGCTAATAATTCAGCACCAGTTTTATCTGTAATTGCATTTCCATCTGCATCTATAGGATTACCATTTACAATTTTACATGTACTAGATGCTACAACTTCAGCATTTGCAGTATTTTTATAAGAATTTGCAAATAAATCTACTGTATGTTCTCCCATACCCCATTTAGCTACTCTAGCAACATCAGCAACGTCTACTTGAGAAGTATATTTAGCATAAGTTCCACTTACAGCATAACTAGTAATAGCAACTGCTACTAATAAGCCGCCTAAAATCATATTTCTCTTCTTCATTACCTCACCTCCTTTCAAAATGTATTTTTATCTATGTAAACCCTAAGGAAGGTGTTTACCAAAATTATTTATCATCATCTTTTTTCTTAGATGATTTTTGTTTTTTAGCATTATTTTTTAAAGCTTCTTCCTTCATTTTTTTAAATTCTAAATATTCTTTATGTTCAGCTTCCCTTTGTCTTTTAGTTGAAATCATAAAACTTATCACAAAAATTAAAGTAATTCCTAGTAATATAATAATAATCGTTGTTGGTTTAGCAAGACTATCCATAATAGAGCCTAACCCTGGCATTTTCCCAACCATTATACCTTCTACATCATTAAAACTCACAAAATAATTATCTTGAGATGTATTATTATCTCCTTTAGTTATAAAGTAAGTTTCACCTTCATCTTCTTTTAAAGCCATAATTCTATGCGTTGTAACTGTTCCTGCCTCATCTCTAAAAGCTATAATATCATCAACTTTTAAAGTACTAGGATCAACTATTTTTGTAAAAATTAAATCACCTTTATGAATTTTAGTCTCCATTGATTTTGATAAAACAATAAAAGGCTTATAACCAAAAACACTAGGTACTTTATCAGGGTTAGTTTTAGACTGAATCATAATATAAATATTAGCAACTATAATTGGAACTAATACAATACAAGCTAAAATAAATAGCCAATTACTGAGTTTTTTATACCAAACTTTATTAGTTTCTTTTTCACTACTTTTTTTCATTTACTTCACCACTTCTGATAATACCCTTCTGTTTTGTAATTATAATATTTAAAAGCTTAAATTGTCAACATAATTATCGCTTTTTTTATGTGTCAATAAAATGCTTAAATAAATTATTTTACTATGCATTAAAATTAATTTGGCATTAGTTATTTACATCAGAAAATTATTACCAAAAAACATACTTGTAAATCAAAAAATCCCAAATATACTTTAAAATAACGCAATATTTACAAAAAACAAAATGTCAAAATTTATGGTAATTTAATATTGTCATGTAAATTGTCAATTTAACATTTTTGATTTATTATATTGACACATAATATTTTTGAAAAAAATGTAAATAGCATCTTCAAAAATTATTTAAAATTTTTGAAAAAAAAATAAAAACATCTTCCTCTAAAAGATGCTTTAAAATCTAAATTTTAGCTTCCATCATTATCTTATAAACATTCTTAATATTTTCCTTTTTATCATGATTCATATCAACAAAATTAAGATGCAACTGATATCCACTATCTAAACTAAATAAAAGCTCTACTTTCCCTGGTTTATAATTTATAGCACTTGTTGAAATTGAAGAATAAGGAATAATATGAATTTTTTTATAATACATAGCTAAAGTATCTCGATCAAATAAAATTAATCGCTTATTCGTAAATACAATATAATCTTTCACATTTTTATATGCGAAAACAAATTTTTCTTTACCTGATATATATTCTTTAGCATATTCTTCTAAATCTTGTTCTCTAACTTCTGTTTTAAAATCAAAATATTTAGTCAACTCTTTAAATTTTATATATGCCATTTTATTCTACCTTCTCTCTATTAATTTAGCATGAAGTACTACTTTTTCAGCATTGTTATAACAAGTAGATAAAGTTAAAATCTTATCATCAATACTAACATCAACAGCAAAATCATATAAACTTCTATTTTTAACAGTATTAATAAATTCTTGATGACTCTCTTTTGTTCCAAAACTACTAGTTAAATAATAAGTCTCTGTTGGAATTTTATATACTGAAAATACTTCCCAAACCATTTCTTCATTTAATATTTTTAGATTAATAAAATGATTACTAGTATCATTAACCCAATTTTTAGTTAAAACATTCTTTAAAGTCCCAAATAATGCTTTATCACTACCACCATGTCCATAAATAATAGAATTATCATTGAGTTTAGTTAAACTATTACGATAATCTAAATATATCCATCCCATAGCATTTTCTCTTTTATCAAAAGAATGATTAAGATAAAATTCATTATCTAACGTTTGAACAATAGGATAAGAAATAGTTGTTCCTTTTACCGTTAAATATCCTACAGTATCACTATTTATACTCCTAAGTCTTTGGAAATCTATCTGTTTCGGAGTATCCAAAGAAATTTTCTCTTCTCCTTTACAATCCAACAAATCATTTTCTACTTGAATATTTGAGTTATTAGTATTAATTATACTAGCTATGTATTCATTAACCTTTTGTGTACTTTTATTATCAACATCCCAAGATAATAGATTATAAGTAGTCCAAGAAATAGCCACAAAAGATAAAAGCATAATAAACGAACCTAAACTAAAAACCGTCTTAGCTTGTCTCCTTTGTACTCGATAATACTTTTTTAATTTTGGTAAATCTCTTTTATGAATTTTCTTCCTTTTTAACATAATTCTCCTCCTACTTATTAAAAGAAGATGACTTATCTTGCCACCTTAATCTAATTATCTAATATAACTTTCTTAGATACAAATCCCAAAATAGCAATTAAACATACTCCCATACCTACATATAATATAATACTATTCATAGTTTTAGGGTTTTCATTTATAGTTGTATCTTTTTTTACTAAAGCATTAAGCGCACTACTTATATCTTGAGCCATTCTATTAACTTTTACTTGATCTTCCTTTTTCAAATCATAAACTACTCTATTTATAGCCTCTTCTAAAGCAGCAAAACTATCTGATGTATAATCATCTTTATTTAGTTTAGCAAATTGTTCCATTACGAAATTTATTGCACTATAATCAGCAAGTTCTTCCTTATTATCGTAAACTAAAGAACCTGGCCCATTATTAACTAAATTCTCTGCTTTAACATTACTAGGAATTTCTACTGTAACTCCTGTCGGAATATTAATGCTAGTATTAGCTGCTACATCTTTATTAACCGTAATTTTGGCACCATCACTAGCATATTCTACATATTCTAAAGCCGCAGTAACATTACCAGTTACTTCCAGACTTGCTTTAACTGTTGGAACCTCAGATCCTGAATTAATATTAATTATTCCATTATCAATAATTGTACCATTGTCAATAATTATTTCATTTTTAGTTTCTTGTGTAGGAGCTGTTCCTTCATGATGTGATTCTACCGCTCTTGGTGCGTCTATTATAATATTTTTAGCAATAATTCTAGAACTATACTCGCCAAAAGTTAAATTATAAATAGCTGCGCCCGCCGAACCAGTTGAAACGAGTTTACTGTCACTAACTTCTGCAGTCCCATAATTTTGGATATTGCTAGCATGTTCCCCTGTTGAAGTCAAATTAGAGTTTTTAATAGTTATAATACTATCTTCTTCATTTTTAACACTAATAAAGTTAGAATTAATATTTAAGTTATCAATCGTTAATGTTCCATAATTTCTAATACAACTATCTGTAGGTGAACCACATATAACAGACCCATTTAAAAGTTTTACCACACTTCCTTTTTTAACATCAATAGCATAATAAGCATGAGTTAAACTTCCCTCTTTTTCCTTATTTATTGTATGCCCATTTAAATCAATTTTAATATTACCATTTGCAACTATAGCTGCTCCTTCTTTTATTACAATGTCCCTGTCTAGTCTAATATCCTCACTAAAATTTTCTTTACTTGTAATATCCCTATCAAGGATTACCTCAGCATTCGCCACCATTGGAAAACATAATATTGGTAAGATAAATAGTTTTACTAATGATTTTAAATTTTTCTTTTCCTTTACTTTTTTCATTTCTTCCACCTCTTGCCAAAATTATATCATAGCTAAATTATATATGTCAAAAGTTTTACAAACATTATATGTAAAACATTGTAAAATAAAATGTAAATAAAAAAGTAAATCATAATAATCAAAATTAATTCACTTATTTAGTTAAATATGTTAAAATATAAATGTGATTAAATATGAAATATATATTAATTAATTTAATAAAATTATATCAAGCAACACCCACTCATCTTCATAGCAGCTGTCGTTTTTACCCTACATGTAGTAACTACGCAATTGAAGCTTTAACTACTCACGGTTTATTTAAAGGCCTATATTTAACAATTAAAAGGGTATTAAATTGTAATCCTTTTAATAAAAAAAGTGGTATTGATCTTGTACCACCTAAAAAATAATCATTTTCTATAAATAAAATAAATAAAAATATCTACTATAATAAGAATTACTAAAAATGCCCCTAATATTACTGCAGCTACATAAGAGCTTACCCCACCCCAATATAAAATAATTTCTAAAAAGCATAAAAACAAACATAATACTATTCCTAAGGACATCTCTAATATTCTTCTTTTTTTATGATACCTGACTTCCTCCACTAATAACTCATCATAACTCTTTTTAGTATCTTCACCTAATAATTCTTCTAGTCTAATATCTAAAGTTTTACTAAGAGGAAGCAAAATCTCAATGCTTGGAAATCCTAAACCTCTTTCCCACTTAGATACTGTTTTATTACTAACATATAAAATTTCAGCAAGCTCACTCTGTGTCATCTTCTTTTCTTTACGTTTTTCTCCGATCAATCTTCCTATTTTTTCATTATCCATTTTCTCCACCCATTTCAATTTTACTAAATAACTTACAATTTGTAAATCTACTCTTCGACGACTCTACAATAATTGCTAAAAACTCTTGACTTCTAAAAATCTTTAGTGTAAAATTAAATAGTAACTTAAAGAAATGGAGTTGTACTCAAGAGGCTGAAGAGGGGTCCCTGCTAAGGATCTAGGTCGGCGAATGCTGGCGCGGAGGTTCAAATCCTCTCAACTCCGCCATTTAAGAAAATAAGTCCTACTTAGTAGGATTTTTTAATTTAGAATTGAAATTAACTACCAGAAAGGAAAAGAAAAATGATATCAATAACTAAAGACAACTTAACACCTATCATGGATTATTTTCATTGGTTTCATGACAGTTATATTACAGATATTAAATATGAATTTAAAAAAAATCAAATTAAGATATACATTGATATATTTTGATGGATCTTATGAAACTAATAAAACTAAATTAAAAATGGTATGTAAAAATATTTATCAATATAATTACAAAGAAAATTATATTGGTTATATTGATGAAGCATATTTAAAAATTATTAAGATAGATAATGAAAAATACATTTGTTTTGCTACTGATAAAGAAGAACCTTAATTTCTATAGTATGCAAAAATATCAAGTATGAAGAACTAAAAAACACTTCAAAATAACACCAATACTATTTTTTACTACCTAATGTATAAATAAACAATATTTCCCTTAAATATAAATAAAAGTAATATCCAAAATAACAATATCATAAAAGACTTAGGACTATAATTATCTTCATGAGTTTTCCCTTTAATAATAATAAACCCTAATTCATCCAAAAATATGCCCATACTTATCGCTAATAAATATATATATTTGTATAAAAATTAGAAATCCCAAAAAGAATAGCCGTAAATACTAATTCAAACATCCAATGATGAGTTCTAAATTTTTTTATAGTTGGACAAGGTTTATTAAATAAATATACCCACACTCTTGTAACTATAATAGTCATTAAAGTAAACATAAAAAATTTATCAGCTAAAATCAAATCAATCACCAATATAATATTATCACATTAATACTAATTTACCAAGCCAATTACAATTAAAAAGAACTTATTTTCTAAGCTCTAAATTATTAGTTTCTAAATAATTATATATTGCATCATACTCTTCCTGAGTATAAACATCTTTTATTAAATCACCTAAACCCTGTTGTTCTAAAAACTTATTAATAGGTTTAAAAGCAAAATCATCAAAATACACATTATTTTCAAAATCATAATCTGATACTTGAAAGAAAATAGACTCCCCATAACTGCATAAATAACTAACTGAATTTCCACATAAACTTAAACTAGCATATTCATTATATAAATCCCTATAAGAGTAAACAGGTTTACTATATTCATAGTTCACATCAACATATGAAAAGAAATAATATCTTCCGCAACCATCACTTTTACTTATAACTGATTCACTAGTAGTATCCACAATATACAAATCTTCTGCTTTTATCTTATATTCTTCTTCTGGTAATGCCATCTCTTCTTCTTTTACTTTTAAATCTTCATTATCAACTACATCTAATTTTTGAGTTAATGTTTCATTTTCTATAGTTTTATCATCTTCAGCAGAAATTTCTATATCACCATCAAAACCATATTGTTTTTTTAATCCTTTTAATGTTAAACCACTATCATAAGCTTCTTCTATTACTTCACTATAAGCATCTTCTCTAGATTTTCCAATATAAACAATATTTCCAGTTAAAATATCATAAATATAATTATAACCATTATCTTTTTCACTAATACTAAGACGATATCCAATAAATATCTCTTCAGCATCAACATTAGAGCATATGAATTTGGTTAACTTATTATTTAAAGTATAAGAATTTTCCTTATAACCAATTCCAGGAACCGATAAAAAACTATAACATATTGCTCCATGCATAAAATCATAAGAATAACAATTTTTTACATAATCAGTATATACCTTGCTATCTATTAGTGCGTGCAAACTAGCAGAATTACTACTATAATATTCTAAATCAGCATTACTAGGATATTTAGTATTTAAAAAATCACTTAAATTTATTATAGCAGTTTCAGGTAATAATTTACCTAATCCATATTCTCCATTATAATAATTATAATCCTCTAAGTTATAATCCGGAACAATTGTATGAGCTTCATCATCTCTATCATATCTACTAAATTCATTTCTTGCTCTATTATAATACGAAACATTTAAAACTTTACCAATAAATTCACCAGTTTTAACATCATAATAATCAGTAATAGTATTCTTACTATCACGACCTATCGAAGCCATTGCTAAATAAATATTATCACCTAATCGAATCAAATAATAGTCGCTCGTTTTTTTTATTTCATCTGTAACTTCCAAAACCTCTTGTTGGACAATCGAAACATCTGGCGCTACTTTATAATCTTCATAATCTGATGAGCAAGCACTTAAAGTAACAACCATACTAGCAGCAAGCCCTAAAGCTCCTAAATTTCTCTTTTTTAACTTATATTTTGACACAAATCCATCTCCTTATAAATGATTATATCTTATCATAACCTTAGTAAATTTGCAACAAAATAAAGTATAGATATCTAATTTTTACCAATAATATTACTAGGTGAAACATATGGAAAATAAAATCATAAAAAGAATAGAACAAGAATTCACAAAAACTCCCGATTTAATTATTAAAAAAGTAAAGCTATCTTTATTTGACACTATTTATGTAGTTTATTTAGAAACCGTAAGTTCAAGTGATAAAGTAAATGATTATATCTTAAAAAATTTAAGTTATTTAAGCGGTACTAAAAATACTAAAATAATTAACTTAGAAAGTATTTTACCGGGGCCAAATTTAAAAGAAATCAATAATCCTGATGAAATAGAATATTATATTACTAATGGTTTTACCGTAATTATTAGAAATAGTAAAATTGTGGCCATTGAGACCAAAGCTGATATTAATAGAAGTGTCGCACCACCTGATACTGAACCTGCAACTCATGGACCTAAAGATGCTTTTACCGAAAATTATCAAATAAATTTAGGCCTAGTTAAAAGAAGAATTAAATCTAATACCCTAAAAACTGATGAATATACAGTTGGCAGAAAAACAAAAACCAAAGTAGGTGTTTTATATTTTCAGGATATTGCCGAAAATGAACTTGTAAACAGTATTGAGAAGAAAATACAAAATATTGATATTGATGGTATTATTGATTCAAGTACTCTCGGTCAACTCTTAATGGATGAAAACAAAGTTCACTTTCCAACTTATGTAGCAACTGAGCGACCTGATAATGTTGCTAGAGCCCTTTTAGAGGGCAAAATTGTTTTAATGGTGGATACCTCTCCTTTTGCTATTATTATCCCAGCTTTTTTCATTGACTTTATTAATCCTGGTGTTGACCAATATGGCAAGAGTAAAAATGTTAACTTTATTAAAATTGTTCGCTTTTGCTGTTTTTTCTTATCCATGACTATGCCCGCAATATATATTGCTGTTGTTAATTATAATCAAGAAACTATTCCTACTAACTTATTAGTAAATTTTAGTATCCAACATGATGGCGTCCCCTTTCCAGCCATAATTGAATCATTCA
>CAOVIS010000022.1:414-629 GCA_948543905.1 uncultured Bacilli bacterium | reverse complement strand
GCGAAATGTTACGTGAAAGTGACATTAGATTTCCTAATTCCTATGGAAGTGCTATATCTATATTAGGTGCTCTTGTTCTAGGAGATGCTGCAGTTGCCGCGGGTATTGTAAGTCCAATCATGATTATCACTATATCGCTTACCTTTATGGCTAGTCTTATGTTCACGGAAGTGGAAGTTTCTAATGCCCTTCGTCATATGCGCTTTATCTTTATA
>CAOVIS010000022.1:0-328 GCA_948543905.1 uncultured Bacilli bacterium | reverse complement strand
TTTATCTTTTCAAAAGCTTCTTAAAAGGTGAGACTAAAAAAGAAACTAAACGTAGTAGCCTTCTAACTTCTAAAAATAAAACCATGCAAGGAGAAAACTAATGAAAAAATTACTTATTTTACTATTATTGCCTATATTTATAGGGGGATGTTATGATTACAATGAACTTGGTGATTTAGCTATCATCTCAGGAATAGGCATTGATTATAATAATAATAATTATGAAGTAACCTTTGAAATATTAAGTACTAAAAAAGAAGGTGAAACCTCAGCTTCCTCTAGTACTTATAATGTTACCAGTCGTGGTAAAACAGTAGTTGAAGCTTTT
>CAOVIS010000021.1:8041-12009 GCA_948543905.1 uncultured Bacilli bacterium | reverse complement strand
GGTGTATAATTAATAGTTCCATTTACTAAATCTAAAGTCTCTATATTCTTATACTTAGCTTTGCTAGTTATTAATACTAAAGTTACTATTATAGCTAATGCTACAATTGCAAAGGTAATTGCTTTCTTCTTTCTACTACTGTTTAATCTTTCAATTTTCATTTCCACTCTTCCTTACTTCCATTATTATATATAAGTTTTAGTTACTTTTAAAGCGATTCGACAAAAGTAGCTAAAACTTATCAAAGTTTGCAATAATATGTTCATATATGAATAATTATGTTATCTTGCGAACATATTATATTTATATATTACAATATATATTAGAATTTTTCAATATATAAGTATCATTTTTTGTAAATATTAATCATTATTTACTTTTATTTATTATTATTTAAAAGAAAAAAGCCTTAAGGCTAAATGTTCTCTTCCCTTAAAGCTTCTAGAATATTTTCTTTTTTTATTTTTTTAGAGGCATAATTCATAGATAATAAAACAATTATAAAGACACTAATAATAGAAATTATAAAATAATTCCAAGGAATAATAGTTTTAGTAGTTATAATACCATTTAAGACTTTAGCTATAAGCATATTAATAGCCATAGATACAGGTAAACCATAGATTAAAGATTTAGCTCCAAAGAACATACTTTCCAAAAATAGCATTTTATTAAATCCTCGAGGTGTTAGACCTATACTTCTTAGCATAGCAAATTCTTTTCTTCTTAAAGCTATATTAGTATTAATGGTATTTATAACACTGGTAATGCCAATTAAAGTAACTAAGCTAATAAAGCCATATACTAATATTTTAATAGCTAAAGCAAGATTTTTAGTACCTGCTTCTTCAATTCTAGGACTATAATACTCATAAGAACTTCTAAAAGGTATCTCTTTATTTTTCATTTTTTCAACTATTTCTTTATAATCTTTAGAATTAAAATAGATATTGCCAGAATAGGTTTCGTCATAGTTAAAATATTTTTGATATGTATCAAGAGACATTACTAATAAAGGTACGTGGTAATACTCTTCATGTCTTAAACCAAATATTTCGCTATCATTTAATACTTCAGCTTCAATAGATATTAATTTATCATTAAAATTTAATTCTAGGTTATAATTTTTATCTTTGAATATTTTAACTCTTTTGGTTATTCGAGTATCATTTTCATATATATTAAAATATTTATCATTTAAAAGAACGGCTTCTTTACTGCTTATTTTAGCATAATCTTCATTAGATAGAGCAACGATCATAGTATGATATTTAAAACTTGTACTCTCATCTATTATTTGATCTAGATAAACATCGCGGTAATCTTTAGTGTAATCATTTGGTGTTAAATTTTTAAGATAGGCATTATTAGTATCAACAACACTTAAACTTTTTGATAAAGAATAATTATTTTTAATAGTATTAAGATCATCTATAATTTGATCTTTAGAGCCATGAAAATTAATGGCTACATCATGATCATAATAATCAAAGGAATTAGTAGTTTTGATAATATAACCTAAGAATGAGGTAAAAGTATTAAACATTACAATACTAATAAATAAAGATATAATAGTTATACGATATTTCTTTTTATTACGTTTAATATTTTTATAAGCAATAACTCCTTCAATACCAAAACTTTTACGAATAAATTTTGGAGATTTTACTTCTTTTTTACTTATTTTAATATCTTCATTGCCTTTTATAGCCGTGATGGGAGTTGTTTTACTACTTCTTTTAGCAGGTAGATAAGCACTTATTAGAATAACTAAAATCATAAATATTAAAGGTATTATAATATAAAGAGGCTCAATTACAAATTTAAGATTTAAATCTATAGTATCTTTGATAAGATAGTTTATTATTTGTAAAACAGTATAAATACCTAGAAAGCCTCCTAATAAACCTAAAATAATACCAATAATACCCACGATAAAAGCTTCAAATAAAACAGTTTTACGAATTTGAGTTTCTGTAGTACCAATGGAGGCATAAAGGCCAAAACTTTTTTTTCGCTCCATGGTGGAAATAGCAAAAGAATTATATATAACAATAATACAGCCAATAGAAATGACAGAAAGAGCAATTAAAATAAGAGGAAGAATAGTATCATTGACATTAGAATACTTTGTTGCTCCATAATAATATAATAATCCTTCATTAACCTGGACATCATTAAGTCCTAAGGTATCACTAATATCTTTTACATAATCAAAAGTTTTTTGAGGGTTTTTAAATTCAACTAAAGCTACGGAAGGGTTATTAGAATTCTCCTCTTTAGAGAAAACCATAGAACCAGCATCATTAAAATTTTCATAAGGGACTTCTTTAATTATACCTACTATAGTATAAGTTTTAGTCATTTTAATATTTAGTTTTTCTTCGTTATGTTTAAATTCATTGCCAGTCCAAGAGGTTGCAATAGAATAGTTATGGCTAATGTCTAGTTCTTCGCCATCTACAACCCGAGCGCCAATATCGAGGGTTATTATGTCCCCTACTTTGTATTTATCTTCGGTTAGGGTAAGAAGATCATTACTAATTACAAGTTCATTAGCATTTTTAGGTAAGCGTCCTTCAATTATTTCTAAACTATTTAAAAAGTTATTACTTGCTTCACTTATATATAGATATTTTTTATTATCAAACATTGAATTAAATTTAGCATTACCAATAGGAGTATAAGAAGATATTTTTTTGATATTAACATTTTTACTTAAAGTGGCTAAATCATTTACATCTAAATCAAGATAAGTAGCATGTTGTGGGCCATTTAACTTGATGGCATTTTCTCTTTCACTTTCTAAAAAAGATGATACTAAAAGGCCAATTCCGACCATTAAAGCAGTAGATAAGGCTATGCCTATAATAGTTACTAAAGTTCTTTTTTTGTTCATTTTTAAGTTTTTTAAGGTGAGTTTATTTAAAATATTCATGATACTCACCTACATAATTCATCATTAATAATATGGCCATCTTCAATAGTGATAATCCGTTTAGCGTGAAGAGCTAATTCTTTATCATGAGTAATCATAATAATTGTTTGACCATATTTTTCATTAGATATTTTTAAGAGTTCTAAAATCTCAGAACTGGCCTTAGAATCAAGATTACCAGTTGGTTCATCAGCAAGTAATAAAGCTGGATGATTCATTAAAGCTCTGCCAATTGAAACTCTTTGTTGTTGCCCGCCTGATAATTCATTTGGTAAATGTTTAATGCGTGATTCTAATCCTAAAGTTTTAATTAATTCACGTAAATATTCTTGGTCAGGTCTCTCTCCATCAAGAAGGACAGGAAGTGTAATGTTTTCTTCAACATTTAAGATGGGAATTAAATTATAAAATTGATAAATGAGCCCTACTTCGCGTCGTCTAAAAATAGCTAAATTATTTTCATTTAAACTATAGACATCTTTGCCATTTAAATAAACTTTACCACTGGTGGGAGTATCAACTCCACCTAAAATATGAAGTAGTGTAGATTTACCTGAACCACTAGCACCAACTATAGCGACAAAATCCCCTTTTTCGACAGTAAAACTTATATTATCTAAAGCTTTTACTTCTACTTTACCGGTTTTATAAGTTTTACATAAGTTTTCAACTTTTAAAATTTCCATAAAATCTTTCCTTTCACTAAAGATTATATTATAAGTTTGTGACTCTTAAGTGACTTTTATCGTGACAATTTAGTCATAATGTTAATAATCATTCTTAGAAAATATTATTTTAAATGTGGTATATTCTCCTAGACGGCTTTTAACTTCTATTTTACCATTTTGATGTTCAATTATAAGTTTAGCCATATTAAGCCCAATACCAATGCTATTTTTAGTGGTATTAGTACTGTAAAATCTTTTAAAAATATTTTTAATATCTTCTCTTTTTATTCCTGGACCATTATCAGTAATCGTAATACCAAAGTATAAAGGATTGTCATCTCCACTAATGGTAATTGTGCCGC
>CAOVIS010000021.1:6623-8031 GCA_948543905.1 uncultured Bacilli bacterium | reverse complement strand
TCAATAGCATTTTTTAAAATATTTATTAAAGCTTCTTTTGTCCAATTAAAATCACAAATTAAATTGAAATCAAGATTGTTTGTTACAATGTTAATATTTTTAAGCTCAATAGCAATACCAAGAGCTTCAAGAGAACTGGCAATTATGTTAGATATTTTAATATTTTCTTTTTTTAGCTTAATAGAACCACTATCTAATTTACTAATTTTAAGTAAAGTTGTGATTAACCACTCCATTCGCTCTAGTTCTTTTGTCTTAGAATATCATTAGTTATCATTAAGGCAGTTAAAGGAGTTTTTAATTGATGAGATATGTCTTCTAGAGTAGTCATTAGATAAACTTTTTCTTGATGTTCAAAGTTACTATATTCTTTTAGTTTGATGGTTACTTTATAAATATCATTTTTTAAGATTGATAATTCATCTTCATTATAATCAGCAATATTAATATCATAGGTTCCTTTTAAAATTTTTGTTAGATAACTATTAATTAACCCTATTTCTTTTTTTATTTTTTTAGACATCATAATATTATGAAAAAGAAAAATAAATAAAATACTAAAATAAATTAAGTTAGTTAGAATAAGAAGCTTGATGGTTAGACTATGATAATTAGAGACACTACTAATAGTTTTAGAATCAAGCCCATATTTTTTTAAAACTTTAGAGTCTTTAGGACCATCTAAAATTATATCGATGATCTTATCTTCTGATTCAGGATAAGCTTCAACAAGAGCGTTAGTAACAGAATTTAGAGTATCAGTTATATAAGCATTATAATATTTAATGAGCGTAATATTTAAAACAAGGATAAGTCCTAAAGAGATCAAAAAGATATTAAGGTAATGTTTAATTTTCATAGTTTACTTTATACCCCATTCCTCTAACAGTTAAAATGATTTTAGGTTCAGTGGGATTGTCTTCAATTTTTTCGCGAATTCTTTTAATATAAACAGTGAGAGTATTATCATTAACGTATTCTTCGTCTGTATCCCAAATTTCAGCTAGAATCTTTTCACGAGTAAATACAACATTAGGATTCATAAACATTATTAAGAGAATTTTATATTCGAGTGTCGTTAGAAATACTTTTTCGGAATTTTTATAGACAGTAGCTTCCTCTAAATTAATTTTAATATTTTTAATTTCAATAATATTTTTAGGGGCATTAGAAGTCGTTCTTCTTAAAACGGAGTTTATTCGACTAATAAGCTCACGCATGCGAAAAGGCTTCGTTATATAATCGTCGGCACCCATGTCAAGAGTTTGAACAATCGTAGTTTCATTATCGTTTGCTGTTAAGAAAATAGTAGGAATGTCTTTTTGCTCTTTTATTTTTTTATATAAATTAACACCATTTATATCAGGTAAATTTATATCTAGAATCATTAAATTATATTTTTCTTTGG
>CAOVIS010000021.1:0-6591 GCA_948543905.1 uncultured Bacilli bacterium | reverse complement strand
CAAAACTTCTAAACCTTTATTGAAAGCTGTAACTTTAAAGCCTTCTTTTAGAAGACAAAACTTTAAACCTTCAAGAATTGTTATATCATCTTCAACAAGTAAAATATGCATTTTTCTTCACCTTTTTAAATTATACCAAATATTTTTTATTTTTACTATTAATTTAGCTTTCTTATACGATATCCTGCTTCTTCTAAAGCTTAAAAACATTTTTCTTTGTCAAATGGTTTCGTAACCCTTTCATAATCTAGCATTTTATCAATTATAGATAATCATAATCAGATTGATAGATATCATTACCACTATTAAAAATCCTTCTTACATAATCACAAAACTCTTTAAAGTTAGATTCACCTACACGAGATATTAGAATATTAGCACTTCCGATTATAGTAGCCTCTAAGATTAACGGAGTAAATGATTCATAAAAATCAACGATTAAAATAGCCAATTTTTGATAATCGGTAGGAGAATTTATATTTTGAAAAACTTTAGGTATTTTGCCACCTAGTTCTAAATATTTTTTAAATATTTGCAGTGAAGTGTAATCATTTATAAGTTCCATAACTTCAACATTAGGAAAAATCTCTATAAATATAAGTTCATCTTCATTAAATCCTAAGATAGGTGTAGTTATAGTATGGGTTAGTTCATGAAAAACGGTATATATATCAAGGCCTATTATGGGAAAAAGTACTAGATTACATAACTTAGATATATTATCCTTAGTGTTATGTTTAACAATTACAGAAAGAGCACAATCTTCTTTTAGTAAGCTGATTGCAGAATCATCTAAATTATAATCTTCTAGATAATCAGAGCCCACAAAGCAAAATTCTTTAATATCGCGAGATTCAGTGGGGGTTTTGCTATGCTCTTTATAATTCATATAATTTAAGTATTTTAAATAATAATTTAATAAGTAGATATATTTTTTGCTTAAGCCTGAAGTTTTTTCTAAAGAAGCTTTAATATAGCTTTCACTAATGGTGTAAGCGAAGTTAAGATTATTTAAAGTATGAGTTATAAATTCCCGATGTTCTTCCCCAAAAACTTGGACACTAGCCTCAATTATTAAGGGAAGCATTTTTCTAATACTATTATCTATTAAAATAGCATATTTTTTATTATAACTTGAAATACGATCAAATTTTTTCATAGTGGACCTGCCTTGATTAAATATTATAGCACATTTTAAAGTAATTTTAAAACCCTAGTTTTTGACTAGAGCTTTATCTTTACAATATTGATAAACATAATTAGTAGTTTTACAATCATCAACACTTCTGTGGGAACCAAAATCTAATTTAAAATAGTTCTTTAAAGTTGTCAGTTTATAGTTATAAACGCGAGGGATATATTCTCTTGCTAAAGCTACAGTATCAATATTGGTATTTTTTATCATTGGTATATTAAGTTTTTTAATATTTTCCTCAATAAATCCTAAATCAAAACTAGAGTTATGAGCGATTAGAGGTAAATCTTCAATAAAAGCAATAAATTCAGGTAATACTTCTTTTATAGTTGGTTTATTCTCTAAATCTTGGGCACTTAAACCGGTAATATCAGTAATAATTTCAGGTATTTCACACTCAGGATTAATAAGGACACTAAATTCATCAACAAGTTCATTGTGACGATATTTTAAAGCTCCAATTTCAATAATTTTGTGTTCCCAATAATTTAGACCTGTAGTTTCTAAATCAAATACTATGTAATCATCTACTAATTTTTTTTCTTTGTTTAATTCAATCATAAATAACTTTCTAAAATTTCATATACTTCATCGCGACCCTTTTTAGAAATAGTCGAAAAAGTTATAAAATTATCTCCTTCCTTTAATTTTAAAGTGTCTTTGATTAGTTTGTTTTGTTTTTCACGGTTGTTTTTCTTTACTTTGTCATATTTTGTAGCGATTATATAAACTTTTAAATTATAAAACTTTAAAAATTCATACATTAAGCAATCATCTTCTGTTGGTTTATGACGATAATCTATTAAAAGAAAGACACACTTTAAGATTTCACGACTTTTAATATAATCTTCAATCATAATACCAAATTTCTTTTGTCGTTCCTTGCTTACCACCGCATATCCATAGCCAGGAACATCTACTAAATAAAATTTATCGTTTACAAAATAGAAATTTAAAGTTTGCGTTTTCCCTGGTTTTGAGGAAGTATGCGCAAAATTTTTGCGATTTATTATGGTATTAATGAAACTGGATTTGCCAACATTACTACGTCCTAATAATAAAAACTCAGGGTATTTGGCATCTGGATACTGACTAGCGCGGACTGCCATATTGGATAGTTCAACTTTATTTATTTGCATATGCTTCACCACTACCATTATATTATATTTTTGGAATATATGCAAATGTCTTTTAATAATTGAATAAAATTAAGACAGAAGGAGGATCTTTTTATGGCTAGTTTTATGCCTCATGGCAATGAACATCAATTTCCTCCTAATCTTGACCCAACTGTATTTGCTTTTTTAGCTTGTATAGTAGGTGCCGCTTGTTGTGGAGATTATGATGCTAATGAACAAAATAGTATTGGAAATTGGTTTATGCTTTTAGGGCAATTTATGATAACTAAGGCTGGACAACAAGCTTTAATTGAAGGTAGACTTGATGGTAATAATATAAATATTAATAGTAAACAAGCTAAAAATGGCGGTAGTTATTATACAAATGGTAAGAGCAACCAAAACCAAAGACCAGAAGTTGATTTTTTAATAGATGCAGTAATAAAGCTTCAAAAAGAATTACAAAATATAAAAAATAGCGAATAAAAAGAAGATTAAATCTTCTAATCAACATTTATTAATTCGTACTTGCGAGAACCTATTTTTTGTTCTTCAGCACTTTTGATAGTTAAAAGACCATTTCGTGACTCAATTCTTTCAATTAACTTCTCGTGGCCTAATGCTTTAGAGTTATAAACGATATCTACACAAGCTTGATCAAGAGCTACCGGATCAAGAGATGCCAATATTCCAATATCAGGCATACAAGGATCTTCAGCAATTGCACAGCAATCACAATCTACTGATAAGTTTACCATGACATTAATATAAACTATTTTATCACCAAAACAATCGGTAATAGTTTTGGCAGCATCAGCCATAGATCTTAGAAAATTATCATGATCAGCATTCATTAATTCTTCAAAAGAAGCATTAGCATTACCACTAGTGTGAATGTATTTTTTTCCTTTGCTTGAGGCAAGACCTATTGAAAGATTTTTAATAGCTCCACCAAAACCTCCCATAGGATGTCCTTTAAAATGTGATAACATAAGCATTGAATCATAATTTTTCATGTTAGCCCCAACATAATTTTTCTTAATTACAGTACCATTTACGTTAGTTAATACGGTATCACTTTCACTATCTAGAATATCAACCGTAAAATACTTACTCCAACCATGACTTTCCATTAGCTTCTCATGAGCTTTAGTGGTATTTCTGGCTCCATCATAGGCAGTATTACATTCTACAACTGTGCCACCAACATGTTCAATTAAATCTTTAACAAACTCTGGACGTAAATAATTCTGATTGCCTTCTTCACCTGAGTGAAGTTTAACAGCCACCTTACCTGGTAATCTGGTATTTAAACAATCAAACATTTTAACTAGGCTAGCACTTGTTAGGTCTTTGGTAAAATAAACTTTACTTTTTTCCATATTTTTCATTCTTTCTTCTATTTTATTATTTCTAAGTAAGTTGCTCCAATCCTAGGAGGTTCACTTTCATTTACATTGCCATTATAAATTACTTTAACTTTATTTCCTACTTTTAAATCAATATCAAAACTGTGACTAACTAAATACTCATTTTTAGTTTTATCTTCAATTAAAATGTTAGAATTTGTAACACTCCGCACAGTTCCTTCTATTTCTATATACTTGAGTGGTATATCAGTATTATTAGCAAGATATATATAATAATTATCTGCAATTTTGGTAGTATAAAACTTGTTTTCATAGTTAGCTTTAAAATAACTATTTAAAGAATTTAGAATTTCTGTATTATCAGTTTTAATAATTACATATATATCATTATTATCATTTATCATAACCTTAGAATAAATTGGACTCTCTTTAACACTTATGATATCAGATAAAAATTTTTCATGAGGAGTTATAACCTCAGATGTAATATGAGAACCTAAGTCATTAATTAAGTTATCTAAAAAGATTTTTTCATTATTATATTTTTTGCGGCTATTAGGCATTTTGCAAACATTACCTTCATATTTTAAATTTTCGCCAATATGAATA
Source organism: uncultured Bacilli bacterium (assembly GCA_948543905.1). The sequence continues at coordinate 2,299 of CAOVIS010000021.1, read as the reverse complement.
TTATTGTTGCCATCTTTAGTATGGCACTCGATTACCGTAATGTCTTCATATTGATAGTTTTTAGAGCCACCATCTCTATAAGTATCAGTAAGTTTTAATTCTCCTAAAAAAACACTAATAAAGTCTTTGTCTTCTTTGAGCCAACTTCGAAGTTCTTTTGTAACACCTTCATAAGTAAATGTAACATTATCAAGATTATCAGTATAAATAACCCTTCCTTCTAAATCATAATATAATTTTGTAGTCATATTAGAATCTTCTTTAATATTAAGTTTTGAATCCATATCTTCTTTACTATTTCGAGGTAAGAAAATAGCAAGAGCTAAAATACATACTACAACAATACAAGATATTGATATTATTATTTTCTTTTTCATAAATAGTCTCCTCTTTATATATAATATCATATTTTTTAGGGAAATGATATAATTTTTATGATACTATTTTTGATTAGAAGATGGAATGGGTATAAGCTGTAAATTGTTTAAATCCTCATAGTATTTTTCAGATACTGCTAAGACTAGAGTTGTCGGTGTCTTTGGTTCTTTAATATTAGAATCAAAAACAGATGAACCATCTTTGTCTAAAATGGCTAAAACCTTAATGTTTTTTAGTACTTCTTTATGAGTTTTAGAGTTATATAAATCAATATAAGCATTAGGAAAAATAGAATTGCCGTAAGTACTATTGTTGTCTACTTTTAAGTTTAATAATGTGTAACCATCAGGTAGATCCAAAAATGATTCATTAGGTTTGCTAATGTTTGACTCTCTATCTCCTTTCTTTATTACAGTTTCCTCCTTTTTAGATTCTTTTAAGTCTTTTTGATTATTAGAGGAACAGCCAATTAAAGATAATGATAAGATTATACTTATCATAATTAAAATAACTTTTTTCATATAGCACCCTTTCAACTTATTCTAAAGTAGATAATTTAGCATTTAAACGAGTATAGATTGGTTTCATATGCTCTTCACTAACAATATCATTTACTTTAGTAATGTCTAGCCATTTAACTCCACTGTTCTCATCCTCTTTTATTCTTATAGCTTCATTTTCATCAGCAGTAAAAACATACTCAATATCTAAATGAAGATGTGAATTAATAAATTTTCCTCTTTTAATATGATTATTTACTGTAACAATATTCAAACCATAAATAGCACTCGATAAAGGATTTAAATTAGTTAGACCTGTTTCTTCGGTAATTTCTCTTTTTATAACTTTGAATAAATCAGCTTCCCCATCCGCATGACCACCAACCCAGGCCCAAGAGTTATAAATATTATGATAAATCATTAGGACTTTAGTTTTTTCTTTATTTACAATCCAGGCAGAAGTGGTAAAATGAGCTATTTTATTATCTCTTGTTAAACAATCAGGGTTATTTTTTAAAAAGTTTAATATAACTTCTTTATCAGTAGCCTCATTTTCATCAAATGGCTGGAAAGCCAAAATCTCGTTATATAATTCGTTCATAACTTCTCCTAACTTCTGGCAGCGCCATCAACGCTTAATACTACCCCAGTAATATAACTTGCCATATCACTTGCTAAAAAAAGGTAAGCATTAGCAATATCTTCGGGTTCGCCAATACGACCTAAAGGAATTGTTTTAATTAAAGGTTCAATCATTTCTTTAGGTAAATTCTTAACCATATCAGTCTTAGTAATACCGGGAGCTACCGCATTTACCCGAATATTAAAGGGAGCTAGTTCGCGAGCTAAAGATTTAGTAAGACCATTAACAGCAAATTTACTGGTTGGGTACCCTACTCCCGATGGCTGGCCATAAATACTTACCATGGAACTGGTATTAATTATAACTCCTTTAGTTTCCTTTAAATAAGGAACTATTTCTTTAGAACATACAAACACCGATTTAATATTTAAATCTGTTATTTTATTATATTCATCTTCCGTATAATCTTCTAATTTTGTACTAGAAGAAATACCTGCATTATTAATTAAAATATCAATATGACCAAATTCATCATTTATTTTAGCAAAAGTATTTCTTACTTCCTCCATATCTGATAATAGAGGTGCAAATCCTTTAGCATTAAACCCTTCTTCTTTTAATTTTTCTAAAGCTTTATTAACGCTTTCTTCTCTACTCCCAAATATAATAACCTTTGCATGATTTTTTAAAAACAATTTTGCTATTTCAAAACCAATACCTCTAGTCCCACCAGTTATTATTGCTACTTTATCTTTTAACATAATTATCACATCTTTCTATATTAAGTTTAATTTATTTTATATTTTTTTACAATAAAAATTTTTTATTTTACTTTCTT
>CAOVIS010000020.1:11568-12325 GCA_948543905.1 uncultured Bacilli bacterium | reverse complement strand
CCGTAATAAATGTTGAAGGAACATTAGAATTTAATGATTTAGATATCTTACCAGGTCATAAAACTGTATCTAGTCTAAAATTAACTGCAACTGGTCCTAATGAACTAATTCCATATGCCCTAGTATGGACTGGTACTAATTCATTAAATACCACTTTAAACTTTACAGTTTATAAAAGTAAAACAAATGTAAATGTAAGTGCTACTTGTAATAAAGTCACAAAAATAGTAAATGGTGACCAACATTTAAATGAAGACTGTACTATCTCTGACATTGCTTCTTTAGAACAAGTATCAACAGGAATAATTACCAAAACTACTGGGGAAAATAAAGTAATACTAAGCAATCAAGAAACAATTATCTCTAGTGAAGATGGCGAGATTGTCTATTACTATGTAGTTTTAGAATATCCAAACTTAGAAGAAAATCAAAATATTGATATTGGTGGTTCATTTAGCGGTCTTGTAACTGTTGAAAAAAATGAAGAAACAGCGGATCTAATAGTTGATGTACTCTATTTAAAGCAATCTGATGGTACATATAAACTAACTGATACTGGAATTCCTGAAGGTTATACTTTTAATACTGATAAGAGTAATTGCACTAAAGGAGCTACTCCAACTTGGAGTAATGGCTCTCTAAATGTCAATAACTTTACAACAAGTGGTACAGTATGTACATTATACTTTGATAATTAATTTACAATTTAAATTCCGCACAAAATCGGAATTTTCTTATGTAATAAATAAATATTAAA
>CAOVIS010000020.1:11089-11558 GCA_948543905.1 uncultured Bacilli bacterium | reverse complement strand
AGTGCTAATTTTTGCGTTATAATACTCTTAGAAAGGGTGATTAAGATGTATCCAAATAATAATAATGAACAAGAAAATGTTTTAGAGTGTTACGGAAGAGATATAACTGAGTCTGTTAAAAATAATAAAATAGACCCAGTAATCGGAAGAGATGAAGAGATAAGGAGTATTATCAGAATATTATCTCGTAAAACCAAAAATAATCCTGTTTTAATTGGAGAACCAGGAGTTGGTAAAACTGCCATAGTTGAAGGCTTAGCGATAAGAATAGTAAAAGGTGATGTTCCCAGCACTTTAAAAAATAAAAAAGTATGGTCTCTAGATTTAGGTGCTTTAATAGCTGGAGCTAAGTATCAAGGTGAATTTGAAGAAAGACTAAAAAAAGTTTTAGCAAAAATTAGTGAATCTAATGGTGATATAATTCTTTTTATAGATGAAATTCACATGATTGTAGGCGCTGGTGCTGGAG
>CAOVIS010000020.1:0-11043 GCA_948543905.1 uncultured Bacilli bacterium | reverse complement strand
GCCAGAGGCGAGATAAGACTTATAGGTGCTACTACTCTAAATGAATATCGTAAATATATTGAGAGTGATGGTGCTTTAGAAAGACGTCTTCAAAAAATCCAAGTTGCTGCCCCAAGTGTTGAAGATACTATCACTATTTTACGTGGAATTAAAGATCGTTTTGAAATGTTCCATAGTGTTAACATTAAAGATAATGCTCTAATTGCCGCCGCAACTTTGGGAGATAGATATATTACTGATCGATTTTTGCCTGATAAAGCTATTGATTTAGTAGATGAAGCATGTGCGACGATAAAGATGCAAATGGCAAGTGTTCCAACTGAACTAGATACTTTAACCAGAAAAATAATGAGTTTAGAAATAGAGCATGAGGCTATAAAAAAAGAAAAAGATGAATTATCTAAAAGTAGGCGTGAAGAATTAGAGCGAGATATAACAAGGCTTAAAGATGATGAAGTAATAATGCGATCTAAATGGGAAGAAGAGAAAAATCTTAATGATGAAATAAACAAGAAAAAAGAAGAATTAGAAAGTGCTAGATTTAAATTAGAAACTGCCGAGAATAATTATGATTTAGAGAGTGCTGCCAGACTTCGTCATGGCGAAATTCCAAAACTTGAAAGTGAATTAGAAAACTTAAGAAGTAAAATTGATACTGAAATGTTAAGTGATACTGTAGACTCTGAAGATATAGCAAGAATTGTAGCAAAATGGACTAACATTCCTATCGATAAATTAGTAAGCGGTGAAAAAGAAAAATTATTAAATCTAAAAGATCATTTAAAAACTAAAGTTATAGGTCAAGATAATGCTGTTGAAGCAGTGAGTAGTGCTATTATAAGAGCTAGAAGCGGAATTAAAGACCCAAATCGTCCAATAGGTTCATTTATCTTTATGGGTCCTACTGGTGTTGGTAAAACAGAACTTGCTAAAGCTTTAGCTTATGAACTATTTGATGATGAAAGACATATGGTGAGAATTGATTGCTCTGAGTATATGGAAAGTTTCAATGTTTCTAGATTATTAGGTGCTCCTCCAGGATATGTTGGCTATAATGAAGGTGGCGAATTAACTGAGGCTGTAAGAAGAAATCCGTATAGTATTGTCTTATTTGATGAAATAGAAAAAGCCCATCCTGATGTATTTAACATATTATTACAAATATTAGATGATGGAAGAATAACTGATTCCACAGGTAAATTAATTGATTTTAAAAATACAATTATAATTATGACTTCTAATCTAGGAAGTGAGCATATTTTAGAGGATAATGATAATAGCAAAGTAATGGATGTTTTAAAAAGAACATTTAGACCCGAATTTATTAATCGTATCGATGAAATAGTTATATTTAATGCTTTAAATAAAGATATAGTTTCTAATATTTTAGATAAAATAATTAAAGAAACCGAAAATAGACTTAAAAATATTAATTTAAAACTAGATTTAACTGGTAATGCCAAAAACTTCATAATAGACGAATCATTTGAAGAAACATATGGTGCCAGACCTATTAAAAGATATGTTACCCATAATATTGAATCTTTAATCGCTGATAAAATAATTAGAGATGAAATAACACCAAATACAACTTTAACTATTGATGTTGATAATAACCTATTAGTCATAAAATAAGCATTTATCCTTTACAAAAAACGTAATATTTAATATAATACTTATAGTCTTATATTAAAGAGGTGTTTGATAAATGACTAAAAAAACAAATGTTGAGTTTGAAAATTTAGTTAGTGATATCTTAAAAAGTGAATATTTTTTAGAAACAAAAAAAGATTTACATCATGGTACTAGTAAATATGAACATTCAGTAAGAGTAGCTAAATTAAGCTATCGTTTAAGTAAGTTTTTTAATGCTGATGTAATAAGTGCCACTAGAGCCGGCTTGCTTCATGATTTTTTCTTTGGAACCAGAAAGGAAAAACCTGAAAATTCTTATTTAAGACATCCTGTTACAGCCTCTAATAATGCCCGTAAATACTTTAATGTCTCTAAAAAAGAAGCTGAGGCTATAAAAACTCATATGTTTCATCAAGTATTATTAAAAAAATTATTCCCATTTATAAACCGCAAAGAAAAAGTGAGCATCAAAGAATTTAAACCTAAGTCCAAAGAAGGATGGATAATTTGTGCTTCTGATCTTATTATTTCTGTAATTGAATGTGAACGTTTTCAATTTACTTATATTGCAAATGTATCACTTTTATTAGTAATTAATATTATAATAATGAAAAACTCTTAATAAACAAAATTTAAAAAAGAATTTATTTTGCTCTAGTAAACATAATGTAAATATTATGTATTCGGTTTACTTAGTCTTTTTTATAGTTTACAATATAATTGGTGATTAACATGTATTGTAATAAATGCGGAAAAGCTCTCCCTAGTCATGGTTATATCTGTAAATTTTGTGGAACCATGATGGATAGTGAACAAATAAAAATACAAAAAGAAAATATAAAGAATCAAAATCGTGATAAAATAGAAGTAAATTTAATGTCTGATAGATATAGTAGTGAACCTATAAATCGCAATTATGAAAAAAGAAGGGAAAACAAATATCTAGGCGCTATTTTAATATTAGTCGTGGTAATTATTCTTTTAATTATTGCTATTCTAAAAGTTATGTAATTTAAACTTTTGAGCATAATACTAATGGTGGTATTATGCTTTTAACTTGTATTGAAATCTTTTTTGCTCGAATTTTAGATGTTTCTCTATCAACATTTCGTACGATGATTATGGTTCGCAAAAAAAGCTTTATAACTCCTATAATAGCCTTCTTTGAAGTATTTATTTGGTTTATGGCTGCCAGAAAAGCTCTAAACACAGAGATTAAAAGTATAATGATACCAATTTGCTATAGCTTAGGGTATGCAACCGGAACTTATATTGGTGGTTTTTTATCTCGAAAATTTATTAAAAATGTTAATTGCATTGAAGTAACAACCAAAAAGAATAATACAAAATTAATTAAAGTACTAAGAAATAAAGGCTATGCAGTTTCGATTATTTCTTTAAAAAACAACTATAAAGAGCCATGTGATTTATTAATGATTGATGTCAAAAGTAAACTTACGCAGGAAGTAATAGAATTAATTAAAAGTGTTGATTCCAAAGCATTTATCGTTGTAAAAGATACAAAAGTCGTTCATAACGGGTTTATTAAGTAAAAAGAGGAGAAAATTATGTTTTATTATCTTAATTTATTTTTTATTTATTCATTTTTAGGTTTTCTATTTGAAAACTTCTTAAGTTTAGTTATTAGCTCTAATTTCAATAGTGGTATTCTCTATGGCCCTTGGACTTTTATTTATGGTTTTGCTATTTTTATTTTAATTTGGTTAGATAAATTTTTAAAAAATAAAAAGCTAAATAAATGGGGTGAAGTATTTTTATTTTTTATAGGGGCTTCTTTTCTAATGACTGCTCTTGAATATTTAGGTGGAATTTTAATTGAAAATATCTTTCATATAGTTTACTGGGATTACACAAATATGAATTTAAACTATGGGCCATATATATGTTTAGAAGCTACAATTTTTTGGGGATTATTTGCAACTATTATCAATTATTTACTAACACCATTTTTGAAACGCTTTACGAAGTTTATTCCTAAAATAATCACTATAATTGTAACAATGCTTTTTCTGATAGATATTATTTTTACAATTATGAATAGATAATTTAATAAATTTATTGTTTTACCACCATATATTTGTTAAAATATCTATGGAGGTATAAAACATGCAAGATAAAATAAGAGGATTTGAAATAGCTAAAGGATGGGAAGATAAGGATATTCATATTCCGGTTCGAAAAACTAAAAAAGCCGCGGCTTATGATATCGAGGCTGCTGAAAATATAATTATTCCTAAATATTATCCCGGAATTAAACCAACTCTAATTCCCACTGGCTTAAAAGCTTATTGCCAGGACGATGAGTGGTATATGCTTGCTAATCGCAGTAGTGGGCCTAAAAAAGGCTTTGTAATGGCTAATTCTATTGGAATAATAGATGCTGATTATTATGGCAATGAATCTAATGATGGTCATTTTATGTTTCAATATTTTAACTTTGGAGATCATGATATTGAAGTAAAAAAAGGTGATGTTATCGGTCAAGTAATATTTATGAAATTTTTAACTGTAGATAATGATAAAGCAGAAGGTGTTCGTACAGGTGGCTTTGGTTCTACAGATAATAAATAAGCTAGCAATTGCTAGTTTTTTTCTGCTATAAAGTCAGTGTAAAGCAAACATTGACCAAATTGTTATCCGGATTTTATAATGATATTGCAAGCTATAATTATAGTGAGTTAATTATTATTATAAAGGAGATATATGAAAATGAAAAATGAGATAATAATATTTAATAATGGCAAGTTAGAACTTGAAGTAAACATGAAAGGGGAAAGTGTTTGGCTTAATAGGGAACAAATAGCTTTATTATTTGATAGAGATATCAAAACTATAGGTAAACATATCAACAATGCTTTAAAAGAAGAGCTTGATAATTCAACTGTCGCAAATTTTGCGACAGTTGAAAAAGAAGGAGATAGACAGGTTACTCGTAATATTGAATACTATAATCTAGATATGATTATAAGTATAGGTTATCGTGTAAAGTCAAGGAATGGTATCATATTTAGAAAATGGGCTAATAAAATATTAAAAAATTACATGTTAAAAGGATATGCTATAAATAATAAAAGATTAGAATACCTAGAAAAAACAGTGAAACTAATTGATATTGCAAGTCGTGGGCATGACTATAAGTGGTGAAGAGACCAAAGATATTTTAAATGTTATAAATGCTTTTTCTAAAGGTCTTGATATGCTTGACGATTATGACCATCGTTCTTTAAAGAAAACCAAAGGCAGTAAAAATAATTTAATAATTGAATATGAAGAATGCCAAGAAGTTATAAACAAATTAAAATTTAATAATGACTCTAATTTATTTGCTTTGGAACGTGATAACAATTTTAAAAGCATTATAAAAGATATTTATCAGTCTTTTGATGGTGTTGATTTATATGAGACAACCGAAGAAAAATGTGCTAATATGCTCTATTTAACTGTTAAAAATCATGCTTTTATAGATGGCGATAAAAGAATCGCAGCAACTTTATTTCTCTATTTTTTAAATAGATACGATATTTTATACAAAAATAATCAAGAAGTAATTGATAATAATACTCTAGCCGCCGTTACATTATTAATCGCTGAGTCTAACCCTAAAGAAAAAGAAATATTAATCACTTTAGTTATGAATTTTCTTTCTAATTGATACGTGTTTAATACACTTTAAGTATTACAAAAAGTTCTATATCCCTAGAATTTTTTAAGTGCGGCAATTGTCATAGCTATCTAAGACTTTTTTTGATATAATTATATTTAAGATCAAGTAAAAATATTAATAGAAAGGGATCAATCAAATAGATTAATATTTCTATAAGATTGATTATACGAGAAATATATGATAGATCCAAATAATATTGTTGATGATATGAAACCTATTGAATTTCGTTTTAAAAAGAACAAAGAATTTGTTGAAGATGTTTTACCCTTAACTAAATATAATGAACAATACATTATTGTTAGACAATATGGTAAAGATCATGGATATATTTATGATATTGAAGATTATACAAATAGTATACTACATTACCATTATTATATTATAAATAGCAAATTTCAAGTTATTGGAAGATTTGACATACATGGAGATATAAAATCTTGCGGCTTTACTTATCATATAATTGAAGAATTTCAAAATAGAGGAATAGGGCAAACAGCGTTAAATTTTATAATAAACAAGATTTTTGAACAAGGCATTAATAAAATTGTAATTCTTGCAGTTAATGAAAGAAGCACTGATATTGCCTTGAAAACGGGATTTAGTCAAAAGTCAAAAAGAGTATTTGAAATGAGAAATTTAGATTATCAACAATTGAACTCAAACAATAAAACTATATAATAATATTGCAATATACAAATTCTATATCACAATAGGAATTTGTATATATTGATGTCCGAAAATTCGAACAAAATTTTTAATGGAGCCATTACCAAATGGGCTTCAAAATTTCTATTTGTCTTCATTGCCTTTCTTTATTTTATCATAATCTTCTATTATTTCAGGTTTCGAATAAATGTCTATCATACCTCTTGATTCATAATTTATTGAGTATAAGTTTGGAATTCTATCAACTATATATTTGCACATACTTAAAACATAAACACCATTGTCATATTTTTTTAATAAGTCATTAGTTAACTTTTCAAAAACGTCATCTAATAAAATTCCAAAATCACATACATCAAAATAATTATCTTTTTCATTTCTAATTTTTAAAGATCCATGTTCAGTATATTCTAAATCAAAATTAACTGTGAATGTATCATTTTCATAACCTTTTAAATTTTTAAAATTTTTCTTATATCCTATAATTGGCATTTTTACCTCCTACAAATTATAAAACCACTTAATAAAAGTGGCTCATTTATGTTAACTACATTTTTTTGTAGTACCAGTCTATTGGAGGGGCCTACCGGATTTGAACCGGTGCTCGGGGAGTTGCAGTCCCATGCCTTACCACTTGGCTAAAGCCCCATCTAATACATAATATGATAAAATAATCACATCTAGTAGTATTTTATTATATTCGCATTAGTTTGTCAATTTAAAAAAGACTGTTTCCTTAAAATTTAGCTAACATCATATAAAAGAGTGATTCTCTTACCCTTAATTTCAATAAAACCTTCTTCTTTTAAATATTTAAGTTCTCGACTCATCGCACTTCTGTCAATTGCTAGATAATCTGCTAAATCTGTAAAATTAAAAGGTAAGTAAACATATCTTGAACCATATTTTTTTGAACGAATACTAAAATACTCTAGTAGTTTATTTCGAATAGTCTTTTTAGTTAATATAGCAATTCGTTCATTTTTTTCTTCAATTTTAGATGTAATTATTAAAAGTAAATTTTTTATAAACTGATTATAAAAAGATTTACCACTATCTGTATAATTTATAATATGCAAAAAATCAATTAAAATTATTATAGTATCTTCTTTTGTAATTATTTCATATTCATTATTTTTAAGGGATGAAATTAAAGTTCCAAAAACATCTTCTTCTTCTAAATCTTCAATAATTGTTCTAATTCCGTTATGGTCTGTTCTAATTATTTGGGCATTGCCACTTACAATAATCCCAATACTATTATCATTTTTCATTGTTGATAAAATATGTTCGTTCATCTTGTAACTAATAGTGTTCGCTTCTAGCAATCTTAACAATTTTATTTTGTTCTTTACACTAATTTTATCGAAAATACTAGCCATTTTACATCACCTTACTTAAATAATACCAAAAAAATTAAAATGTTGCAATTGCAACAATACATTTTTAAAAAATGTGTTATACTGAATTTGTTATTTAGGAGGATAAAGGAAGTATGAAAATAATTAAAAGAGACGGACATATGGTAGATTACTGTCCCGAAAAAATTGAAAATGCTATAATGAAAGCAAACATTGAGGTTGATGAAGAAGATCAAGCATCAAGTACTCAAATACGAAATATTATAAAATATATTGAAAAATTAGGCAAAAAAAGAATGCTTGTTGAAGATATTCAAGATATTATTGAAATGAAATTAATGGCTATAGGTAAATATGAACTTGCAAAAAAATATATTACTTATCGTTATACAAGAGAATTAGTCAGAAAAAGTAATACAACTGATTTAGCTATCAAAGAATTAATTGATGGTGAAAATGAATATTGGAATACAGAAAATTCAAACAAAAATGCTAAAGTGGTAACAACTCAAAGAGATTATTTAGCAGGTATTACCAGTACTGATATTACCAGAAGATTTTTATTACCAGAAGACATTGTTAAAGCTCATGATGCAGGTATAATTCATTTCCATGACGCTGATTACTTTGCTCAAAATGCCCTACATAATTGTGATTTAATAGATTTAGAGGATATGCTTCAAAATGGCACTAATATTAATGGTGTTATGATTGAAAAACCTCATAGATTCTTAACTGCTATGACCATAGCTACGCAACTTATTACGGCAGTTAATTCTAGTCAATATGGCGGATGTACTATATCTTTAACTCATTTAGCACCTTTTGTTCGCGATAGTTACAATAGATATTTAGCTAAATATAAAGAAAGAAAATTTAATGCTAAGGATTGTGAAAAATATGCTAAAGAAGACTTAGCTAAAGAAATAACTGATGGCGTTCAAACTTTTCAATATCAAATTAATTCTATGACTACCACCAATGGGCAAGCTCCATTCTTAAGTGTATGTTTATATCTTGGTGAGACTGACGAATATAAAGAAGAACTTGCCATGCTTATTGAAGAGGTTTTAAAACAAAGAACTGAAGGCATGAAAAACGAAAAAGGTGTCTATGTTACTCCAGCTTTTCCAAAACTTCTATATGTATTAGAGGAGGATAATATTCATCCAACTAGTAAATATTGGTATTTAACTGAACTTGCTGCTAAATGTACTGCGAAGAGAATGGTACCAGATTATATCTCTGAAAAAATAATGAAGCAACTTAAAATTGATAAAAATGGTAATGGTAATTGTTATCCATGCATGGGTTGCCGTTCGTTCTTAACTCCTTATGTTGATAAAAATGGTAAACCTAAGTATTATGGCCGTTTTAATCAAGGCGTTGTAACGATTAACTTAGTAGATGTTGCTCTATCTAGTGATAAAGATATGGAAAACTTCTGGCTAATTTTGGATGAGAGATTAGAAATGTGCCATCGAGCTTTACAAATAAGACATAAAAGGTTATCTAAAGCTACAAGTGATGTTGCTCCAATTCTTTGGCAACATGGTGCTCTAGCAAGACTTAAGAAGGGTGAGTCTATTCATGATTTACTTCATGGTGGATATTCTACAATTTCTCTTGGCTATGCAGGACTTTATGAATGTGTTAAGTTTATGACGGGCCACTCTCATACTGATAATGGTAAAGGTAAAGAATTTGGTCTTGAAGTTATGCGTAAACTTAATGAAGCTTGCAAAAAATGGAAAGAAGTTGAAGATATCGACTACAGTGTTTATGGTACTCCAATTGAGGCTACAACTTATAAATTTGCTAAATGTCTTCGTGAACGATTTGGCGTTATCAAAGGCATTACTGATCGTGATTATATTACTAACAGTTATCATGTTCCCGTATTTGAAGAAATTGATGCCTTTACAAAACTTAAATTAGAAAGTGAATTTCAAAACTTAAGTCCTGGAGGAGCTATTTCCTATATTGAAACTCCAAATTTAACTAATAATATAGAAGCTGTTTTAGAAGTTATTAAATTTATCTACGATAATATTATGTATGCTGAACTTAACACAAAATCTGATTATTGCCATGAATGTGGATATACTGGCGAAATCCTAATTGACGATAATTTAGAGTGGTATTGTCCTAATTGTGGCAATAGAGACCACGATAAATTAAATGTTGCTAGACGTACTTGTGGCTATATTGGTTCTAACTTCTGGAATAAAGGCAGAACTCAAGAAATAAAAGAACGAGTAATTCACATTGATAACAAAGATATGGATGAAGCTGAACAAGATGTAAAAGAATCTAAAAAGGATAATAGCAAAGAAAAGAAAGAAAAAGACAAAAAAGAGGATTAATTATGAGATACAATAAAGTTAGAAAAATGGATATTTCTAATGGACCAGGGGTAAGAGTATCAGTGTTCATGCAAGGATGTGTCTTTAATTGTGAAGGATGTTTTAATCCAGAAACTCATGATTTTAATGGAGGCCACGAATTTACAGATGAAACAATCTCTAAAATATTAGAGTTATGTGGCAAAGATTACATTGAAGGGCTATCTATTTTAGGCGGAGAGCCTATGCATCCCAAAAATATTGCAAGTACCACTAAACTTGCTAAAGCTTTTAAAGAAAAATATCCTGAAAAAACAATTTGGTCTTGGACAGGTTTCTTAATGGATAGAGACTTAATAGAAAAAGAAGTTTTAAATTACCTTGATGTATTAGTAGATGGCCAGTTTAAAATTGAACTTCGAGATCCAAATCTTAGATGGTGTGGTTCATCCAATCAAAGAGTTATTGATGTTCAAAAATCACTTCAAAGTGGCACTATTGTTCCTTTTGAAGAAGCCAAAGAATTAATTATGTCTTAAAAATTGAATTAGTAGAATAATAAAAATCAAGCCTAAACTTGATTTTTTGTTATCTAAATATTTCATTAAAATAGTTACAATTAAATTGTTCAAACTCGAATATAATGGAAATACTAATAATAAATATAGTTTACGTCCTACCCTAAATTTACCAGCTGATACAGTATTTTCTGGGGAGGGTTCAGAAGTCTATCTATACAAAATTGTGTCTTAACCTGTAAAAGAGAATAACTATTTCTTTTTTCTTTTCATGTAGTTTTAATTATGTTATAATAAGTCAGAACTAAACATAAGAAAAGCGGTGTAACATGAAAAATCTGTCTAAAACTAAATTATTTATAATACCTGTTTTATTAATAATTACCTTACTAACCATCCAAGCTTTATGTGATCTTGAACTTCCAAACTATACATCTGATATTATCAATAATGGTATTCAAAAAAGTGGCATATCTTCATCTATTCCGGAAGTATTACCTGATTTTCTATATGAAGGCATTTTAAAAATAAGTAATAATGATAATTTTATCCAAAATAGTTATGAACTAAAAACAAAAGAAAATACTACTTCAAAAGAATATAAAGAATTATCTAAAAAATACCCCAAAATTGAAAATGAAAATATATATATTCTAAAAAAATTAACTAAAAAAGAGCAAAAAAATCTAGAAAATAGTATTACTAAACCTTTAATTATTGCAGTGTCTTTTTATTCTAATCATGAAATAGTTCAAAATACCATAAATTTAGGTATTGAAGAAAAAGATAATTATCTAAATTGGCTTATGCATCAAAATGATGATAATTTTAAT
>CAOVIS010000019.1 GCA_948543905.1 uncultured Bacilli bacterium | reverse complement strand
TCTCTTACAATCGATTTAACTCTTTTTAAACTGGAATTTACTTTTTCACTTCACGTATTTTTGATAGTTTTTAATAGTTATTTCATTTGGTTTTATCTTATCTAGGAGATTCCATGGAATAGGAAAGGAGATGGAAGCATTATCACGAAGTCTTAGGGAATAGGGAGCAACACTAGTAGCGCCTTTACTATTTCTTAAATAATCGATAAAAATTTTGTTTTTGCGTTTTTCTTTACTCATATTAGTAGTGTATTTATCTGGCCATTTAGTTTCCATTAATTTAGCGATGTTATGAGCAATACTTTTAAATTTTGACCAACTAACTTGATTATTAAAATTAACACAAATATGGTATCCTTTACCACCACTGGTTTTTAGAGTACTATTAAGGTTTAATTCATCTAAAATATTTTTTAAGTCTTTTACACCTTCACGTACTTTTTTTAGACTTAAATTAGTATCAGGATCTAAATCAAAAACCATTAAATCAGGATTATTTAAACTATCTATTGTTGACCCCCAAATGTGAAATTCAAAACTGTTCATTTGGAGTTCATTAATTAAACCAGTAATATCTTTTATATAATAATAGTCTTCTTTATGACTGGCGCTAGTTATTTTTTTAGTGCCTAAACCTTTATTTCTATTTTCTAGATGTTTTTTAAAAAAAGGTTCCTTATTTATACCACTAGGAGCTCTTACAACACTTAGGAGACGATTTTTTATTTTAGGAGACATTAATTGCCAAATAGATTTATAGTAAATAATAATATCTAGTTTAGTTATTTTAGATTTAGGGAATATTATTTTATTAGGATTAGTGATGGTTACACCTTCAATAATAATAGGTCTATTTTTATCTTTTATAGGAGCATTATTTTTTATATCTTCCATAGTACGTCCAGTTTTAATACTTGTTGCAAATTCATTTATATCAGTATATAATTTTAGGTTATCATTTTCTTTTATTAAGAGCCAATTATTGGCTTTTAGTTTTACTAGAGTCCATCTACCTCTTAGACGTTTACCATATAAAATAAATTTAAAATTACCTTTTTGGTATGATGATTTTAAATTATTAAGTGGTTCATAAAAGCCATAGTCCCAAAGCATAACTGAACCTGCGCCATAGTTAGCTTCAGGAATATTGCCTTCAAAAGTACGATAAGATAAAGGATGATCCTCTACATGGATAGCGAGACGTTTATCTTTAGGATTATAGGATGGACCTTTAGGTACAGCCCAACTTAAAAGAATGCCTTCATACTCTAGTCTAAAGTCATAATGATCTTTATGAGCAATGTGGTGTTGTACACAAAAACGTAGTCTTTTAGAAGATTTGGCTAACTTACCTTTAGGTTCTTTGGTTTTATTAAAATTACGCTTAGCATTATATTCAGATAATTTTTTTGTCATATTAAAACCTCAATATTAGTTTGAGGTATTTTATTTTTTCTATACTTAATCTTTTTTAATTTTAATGGTAAACTGATAGTAATCATTTGAATCTGTTTCTTCCATATTAATATTAAAGCCTTTAGAACTTAAGATATCTTTAGTATCTCTTATTTCATTTATAGCTTCTTTTAAATTAATTTCTCTTTTTGTTTCTTCTTGTTTTTCATAATTAGGATCTAAAGTATCTATTAAGCTTATTGGGTCAAAATCAGTATCTTCATAACTAGAGGTGGCTTTAAAATTATTGCTTATATTTGCTTCTTTAGGGGCATCAGGAAAGTCTGATTTTTCAGGCTGCTTTTTAGGAAGTGGTAAATCTATGTCTATAGCAGGAGCTTTTAAATTCATTTCATCCATATTCATATTTACAGTCTCATTTTCTAAGAAATTAAAGAAGTTCCCTTTAGCATCATTACGAGCTTGTTCAACTGGTATTACTTCAGGGTTGTATTTCTTTTCGATTTCAATTTCCCGAAGACGACGAGCAATTTCACTATCTTCATCAATTTTTGGTAGAGCAGTAGCTTCTTTTCTAATAGCATCAATATCTAAAGATTTTACTAAAGGAATATCACCTTCGTCTTCATCTGATGGTTCTTCTTTGATTTCACTTTTGTATTTATTTAATTCTAATTTTAAAGCTTCATCAAGCTGTCTTACAGTTAAGCGATCATTAATAATTTTTTTAAGCCATATTTTTTGATCTTCTTTAGTAGGAAGAACAAGCAGGCTTCTTGCATGACGTTCGCTTATCTTATTATTTAAAAGAGCTTCTTGAACTTCTTCATCAAGATTTAAAAGGCGAAGCTTGTTCGCGATAGCGCTTTGACTTAGACCCATTTTTTTAGCAAGTTCTGCTTGAGTTAAATAGCCTTTGTCTAGCAGATTTTTATAACTTCTAGCTTCTTCTATAGGTGTTAAATTACGTCTTTGAACATTTTCAACTATGGCAACTTCGGCACTTTGTTTATCATCAACTTGGGCGATAATAGCAGGAACTTTAGCAAGACCTGCGATAGTCGCGGCTTTATATCTTCGTTCGCCTGCAATAATTTCGTATTTATCGTTAATTCTTCGCAAAACAAGAGGTTGAATAATGCCGTGTTGTTTAATAGAATTAGCAAGTTCCTCTAGGCCACGATCATCAAAATTAAGTCGGGGTTGAAACCGATTGGGAATTATATCTGTTATAGGTATTTGCATAATACTTTGCTCTAAATTCATACTAATCAACCTCTATTTTCTCTTATACTACATTTTATCATTTTTTAGAGTCTTTTGCAATTCATTTTATTTTTCTAATGTTAATTTTTGATTAGGTTCATAGTTTGGTTCTATATTTTCATGATAAAAGCTAATAATTTCATTGATATCATATTCATCTTCGAACATACCAGCTTCTAGTAAGTAGGGGATAATTCTTTCTTCTGATACTATAGTTAAATCAGAACCAATTTTATATTCTGTACTTTCATAGTCTTTATTTGTACTATTTAGCGTAATTGTTTTTGTAGTTTTATTTATTAAAGTGGTGCCATTATCTAAGTCAATATATATATCATTTTGTGCTCCATTATCATATATAGTAGTATTTAAACCTACTAGTTTCGTAAAAGTAGAGTCTCCTACGGTAAATGTTAGAATTTTTATAAATTCCATATTTTCTGCGATAACATTTCCAGTTATAGCATCATTTTTGTATGTGATTGTAGAATTATAAAGGAAATTTTTATCACCAACTGCTTTTTTAGTACTACCACATCCAGATAAAAAAATTGTTAAAGCTAGAGCAGCACTTAGGACTTGTTTTTTTTCATTTTTAGACATATATAGCACCTCTTTAGGAATTATATTTTAACACATTATTCATTATTGTCAAGATAATTAAAAAGGTTAGTAACTTTTAGGGAAGGATAGTATTTAGTTATTTCTTCTTTTAAATATAAGCCCTTTTTTAGAATATGAGGATAATCATTAATGATTGTATCGCTAGTATAGGCGCAAATATTCTCAAAGATGCGGGCGCGATCTTCTAAATCGTAAGAGTGAGAATAGGTATCAATAAAGTAAGCGCTATCTGTTGCATCTTTTAAAGTATAATCAAAAATTGGTTCTTTCGTGTATGATTCATTATAATGAAAATCTTGAGGATTTAGATTAGACCATTTGGGAAAAGAAGTTATTTTAGAGTTATGAAGGTTTAATTCTATGTTATGCATAAGTTCATGACAAAATAGTTCTTCAACATTGTATTGGTTAATATCAATTACGATAATATATTCATTATTGTAAGTAAAACTATAGGCGGCAGGATTAGAAATTTGAGTAGTTGTGTCCATAGGAGTTAGAGTGCCTGTTAAATAGATATTTAGCCCTTTAAAGTTGTCTTTATAAAAATTATTAAAAAAATCCAGAGTAAACTTGGGGAGAATAGTGTTTATTTTAGATAATGCAACATCTATTATATCATCATTAGTTATTTTTTCTGCAGTAAAATCTGGATAGTTTAGAATAGCATCTTCTTTAGTTTTAATGTTAATATTATAATCTTTTTTTATTTTGGTTAAAAGACTTAGGGAATCATTTTGTTCTTCAAAGTCTATATTGTTTAAATATATAACATGTATTTTGGTGGATGTTAGAAGATATAGTTTATTATTGGTATAAAAAATAGTAATAATATCTTTTAAGTTTAAATTTGTTTCTAAAAATGCGGAGGTTTTAATATCATATATTTTTAAATTATAAGTGTTTTTATTGTAAACATAGAGAATATTCTCGTTATAAGTTAAAATATCATTTGAATCTAGAGAATAAGATATTTCTGTAATATCATTAGTTTCTAAATTATATATTTTAAGAGTATCTTGAGTATTAAAAATAAAGCCACTAGCAAAAGAATAGTAAGAACTAGCGATTATTTTCTCATCATTTTTAGTATTAACATTATATAAAAAGTAAGTATTATTACTTTGGTATAATAAAAATGTATTAGTTTTAGTTTTTAAATAATCTTTAAAAATATAATTTTCATAAAGGGAAGGAAGATTACGATAAATTTGATCTTGGTTATTAATAAGAATATTTAAAGTTTTTGCATTTACTTTAAGATAAGTGTCTTTATAAGGAATAGTTGTCGTTGTATTTTTAGAATTTAAAAGTTCATGAAAATTATAATTGTAAATTATAGTATTTGTATCACTTTTGCAGGTAATAATATCTGTTTTTAAAGAACAATTTAGGGGAGTATTGAAACTTTTTAATAAAATATTTGTATTATCAGTTATTTTATAGAGATTATAATTATGATAATCCTCGGTTAAATAATAAACATTGTCTTCTTTTAAAGAGTAACCTTTAAGACTAGATGTTTCTTTATAGCTTAAGGAACTGTTTACTTTTATTAGGTTTGTAGTTGGTTTAGTTTTGGTTATGGTTAATTTTAGACATAAAAATGCCATTAAACTTAAGCTTAATATTAAGATAATATTCTTTTTCATTTAAAAAATCTCCTACTTTAAATATAGGAGAAATTAGATTTTTTATGTCTAGTTATTTTAGCGGTTTATGAAGTATTTTGTCATAATCACGGGGATACATAGGAGAGGTTACTTGATTTTTTTTGATTACAATTAAACTTCTATTGCTTGTATTATCAGGAAGAGTAAATTCGATAATATCTGTTATTTCACTGTTTAAAAGAGCAATAGTAGAGGAAGCTTCTGCAACTTCTTCAGCACTTAGACCTTTCATAGCAATAAAATACCCTTGTTCTTTTGTGTAGGGAATAGCAAGTTCTGTTAAAATGCGAAGAGAGGCAACTGCGCGAGACGTAACAATATCAAAATGATGGCGGTAACTTTTGTCTAAACATTCGGCACGAGTTATTATGGTTGTGATATTTTCTAGTTTTAGTTTTTTAATTACATCTTGTAAAAAACCAATTTTTTTCTTATTAGAATCGATTAATGTAATATCAAGATTTGGAAAAACTATTTTCAAGACAAGGCCTGGGAAACCGGCACCTGTGCCAATATCTAATATGGTAAGTTTTTCTGTTAAATCACAAGCTTTTATTAAAGTAAGAGAATCATAGAAATGTTTTAAATAAATATCTTCAGGAGTAGTAATAGCTGTTAAATTAAACTTCTCGTTATATTCTAAAAGCATTTCCTTATAGATGCGTAATTGTTCTAGTTGGATTGATGTTATATTAATATTTAGTTTTTTTAGTTCTGTAATAAAATTTTCAATGTTCAATTTTTTTCACCTAGTTTAATTATAACATAATTAGAAAGAAGATGCTATTTATTATATTTCTTTTTTAAATAAACAGATAAAATGGCTAGATCAGAAGGATTGACTCCAGAGATACGTGATGCTTGACCCATGGTTTTAGGACGAATTTTTTCAAGTTTTTGACGAGCTTCACTAGCAAGATTAGGAATATCATTATAATTAATATCTAAAGGGATGATTTTTTCTTCAAGCTTTAGCATCCGTTCTACTTCTTTGTAAGACTTAGCAATATATCCTTCATATTTGGTCTCAATTTCAACTTCTTCTAATATTTCATCAGGGTAGTCAAGACTAATTAAATTTTTTAAAAAAGAGATTTTTATTTCAGGTCTTTTAAGCAAAAGATAGAGACTAACACTATATGACGGAATTTCTAAATTATTAGATGTAAATAATTCTTTTATTTTAGGATTTAAAGAAAGGTTATTATTTCTTAAAATATTTTTAATTTCATTTATAGTTTCTTTTTTGTTTATGACAGTTTGATATCTTTTGTCATCAATAGTACCATTTTTATAACCTAACTCGCGAAGTCTTAAGTCAGCATTATCATGACGTAAAATTAGACGAAATTCAGCACGACTAGTTAACATACGATATGGTTCACTAGTTCCTTTAGTAACTAAATCATCAATTAAAACGCCAATATAAGCATCACTTCTTTTCAAAATTAAAGGCTCTAATCCTTTTAATTTATGATGGGTATTTATTCCTGCGATTAAACCTTGGCTAGCGGCTTCTTCATAGCCAGATGTGCCATTTATTTGACCCGCGGTAAATAGATTTTCGATTATTTTATTTTCAAGACTAGGCTTCATTTCCAGGGGATCTATTGCATCATATTCAATGGCGTAAGCATATTTAGTTATTATGGCATTTTCTAAGCCTTTTAGACTATGAACCATTAATTCTTGAACATCTCTTGGCATAGAAGTAGAAAAACCTTGTAAATACCACTCATCATAATAAAGACTTTCTGGCTCCATAAATAATTGGTGGCGTTCTTTATCTGAAAATCTTACTATTTTATCCTCAATAGATGGGCAATATCTAGGTCCTATTCCAGTTACATATCCACCATACATGGCTGATTTATTTAGATTATCTTTTATTATTTGGTGAGTTTTGCTATTTGTATATAGTAAATAACATTTTTGTTGGTTATTTATTTCGTATAAAGGTGCTATATCATGAGAAAAAGTATAGTATTTATTATCACCAGTTTCTTCTTGCATTTTAGAAAAATCGATGCTATCTTTTTTTATACGAGGAGGAGTTCCAGTTTTAAGTCTTTGAATTGTTAAACCTAGACTTTTTAAGTTATCACTTAAATGATTGCTTCTGGCTTCTCCGTGAGGACCACCAGGGGTATTTTCTTTACCTATTAAAATATTTCCTTTAGTATAAGTTCCTGTGGTTAAGATAACTGTTTTTCCTTTTATTTTTGTTCCATCAGATAGAATTACACCTTCTACCTTTTTTTTATTAGTAATTAAATCTTCAACCATACCTTCTAAGATACTCAAATTAGGTGTACTTTGTAGAGTTTCTAACATAATACGAGGGTAAGTTATTTTATCAGCTTGGCAACGCAAACTTCTAACGGCAGGCCCTTTTCCATTGTTTAACATTTTAATTTGAAAATGGGATTTGTCGGCGACTATACCCATTATGCCTCCTAAAGCATCTATTTCACGCACAATAATTCCTTTAGCTGTTCCGCCTATAGAAGGGTTACAAGGCATATCGGCAATATTTTTAATGTTGGCAGTAATAAGAAGGGTTTTTAAGCCAAGATATGCGCCTATATGAGAAGCTTCACATCCAGCATGACCACCACCTACAACTATTAAATCATACATATTATTCATCTCTTTTTCCATTTTTTATTTTAAATAAAGAAAATACAAAAGTAAAAATGCTTAGTATTAAAACTACTATTAAAGTAATTATTAATGGCCAAAATATAACTATTATAAAGGAAACAGACTTATTTAGAATTATACTTAAAATAATTATTAGAGCTGTTAGCATAGTAATAACACTTACATTTCGTAAATACTTCCAGGCCTCTATTTTTAACATTTGTTTCATCTCCTTTCTAAGTTTTTTTCGTAATAATTGAAATTTCCAACATTATCTTGCCATTGGAGATTTCCAATTAAATTATAATTCAATTTATTAAATAAGGCATTCATTTTAAAATTGCTAATCTCAGTATCAGCCTTTATTAAATAAACATTATTCATCTTAGCTAAATGTTCAGCGTATTTCATAAATTTATAAGCTATTCCTAAGTGTCTATAATTCTTAGCGATACCTAATCGATGGATTATATAAGCATCGGCTTTAGTACTTTTTTCTACAATTTGATATTCGTCTTCTAGATCTTTAGTAATACAAACAAACCCTACTACTTCATTATTTTCTTCATAAACGTACAAAGAATTATTCTCTAAATCTTTAGTGAAATCTTCAATAGTAGGGTAGTTTTGGTGCCACTGAGGGTTAGCTAATTCTTGCATTTCTTCTATAATGCTTTCTTTTATTTCAATTATTTTTGCTAAATCATTTAAATTTGCTTCTCTTATCATTTTTAAACTCACTTTCCTAAACAAAATTTGCTAAATAAAGTATCTAATAGCTCATCTTGATAAGATTCCCCAGTTATTTCACCTAAAGAGTCCCAAGCGGCTTTAATATCAATAGCTATCATATCGACAGGAATTTTATTACTTACATTATTTAAAGCATTATTAATATGAATTAAAGCAGTTTTAATTAGATTGATTACTCTAGATGATGAAACCACTTCTAAATTACTAGTATTTATTTTTTCTAAGTCAAATAATTCTACTATTTTATTTTTTAAATCGTCTAGTCCTTCATCGGTTAAAGTAGTGCCAGTTATATATTCACTTTCTAATTGGAGATTGTTTTTTAAATCATTTTTATTAACAAAAGTTATATGAGTTTTGTTTTTTATTTTCGTAGCGATTTCTATATCTTCAGAGCTTAATTTTTCATTATTATTTAGAACATGAATAACTAAATCAGCTTCACTTAACATAGCTAGAGATCTATCAACACCAATTTGTTCAACAATATCTTTAGACTTTCTAATACCAGCAGTATCAATAAATTTTAAACGGATTCCTTTAAATTCAATCTCGCCCTCAACTATATCACGAGTAGTACCAGGAATATTTGTTACAATAGCTTTATTTTCACCAAGTAAATGATTTAGAATACTACTTTTACCAACATTAGGACGACCTACTATAGTTACTTTAATTCCTTCACTAACAAGCTTACCAATTTTAGATTCACTTAGTAAACTTTCTAGTTCTTGTTTTATTTCTTTTAATTTAGGAGGCAGGTTGTCTAATGTTATTTCTAAAGCGTCTTCATATTCTGGGTAATCAATATTAACTTCAATATTAGCCATTAACTCAACAATTATGTCACGAACTTTTTTTATTTTGCGAGAAATTTTACCACTTATACCATTTAGAGCTAATTTACGTTCTAGATCAGTATTAGAACTTAAGAGGGCATTTACACTTTCAGCTTCACATAAGTCTAAGCGCCCATTTAGAAAAGCTCGTTTAGTAAATTCACCTTTCTCTGCTAGACGAATACCAATTTCTAACAATACTTCTAATATTTTTTTAGTTGTAGCAATGCCTCCATGAGAGTTTATTTCGACAATATTTTCTTTAGTGTAAGTTTTAGGAGCCCGAAAGACTGTGACTAATACTTCATCAATTACTTCATTATTTTTAACAATATGACCATAGTGAATAGTGTGACTTTTAGCTTTTGTTAAATCTGAGCCTTTAAAGATATCGGCTACTTTAGAGATGGCATCATCTCCACTTATCCGAATAATAGAAATAGCTCCGATTCCTAGGGCTGTAGATATCGCACAAATTGTATCGTTCATGGCTTGTCACTTCCTTTTTAATCGGGTTTATTATAGCATTATTTTTACTATTTTACAATAAAAAAGACAGAGAGATTAACTCTCATGTCAAATGTTTATCCAACTTTGTTGGAAGTATAAGAATAAGGTAAGAAAATGGTTATATATTTTTTATTTCTTACCTAATTTTAAATTTAACATAGTTTGGCTATTATTTAAATGTAATATCATAGTTGCTTGGTCCTTCAATACATTTTCCATCTATATCAAAGCGAGATCCATGACAGTGACAGTCCCAAGTTTTTTCTAATTCATTAAATACTAAACCACATTTCATGTGAGGGCATTTATTTATAACTGTGTGTTCTATACCTGTTTCATCAGTATAGATAGCTACATTTATCCCGCGTATTTTCTTGTAGATAACTTTTTGGTTATTAACATTATTTTTAGTACTATTTAAAAAGGATTTTAAGTTATATGCCAAGTTCTTAGGTAAATTGATGATTTTGGCTAAATTTATATTTCTTTTGGGAGAAAATAATTGCTGATAAGAGTTTTGTTTTTTTAGGATTATATCACTTAGGATAATTCCCGCTAGAGTACCATTTGTGATACCCCATGCATTATATCCGGTTCCTATTAGTAATTGGTTATTTTTAGTTATACTTCCAATAAACGGTAGATAATCGTTAGTCATGATATCATTATTACTCCATAAATAATCTAGATGGTCTTTAGTTTCTAAATTTTGAAAATATTTATTTATGCTTTTGATATTGGCTGAGGGTATAGTAGTATTTATGTAAATAAGATAGTTATCTTTAGAATCATTATAATATCTTATGGAATGCGGGTCTTTATCAATACTGATAGCGCTTATATTTAAGTTTTCTGATACTTTTCTTGCACCTATAAAGGAAGTTTCAATATGACTCTTTAATGGTAGTAATAAAGGATATATAAAGTAAGGATAATGGCAAGCAATAATTATATGTTTAGTTTTTATTTTTATGTTTTTGATAGTGCAAATATAATAATCATTTTCTTTAGTAATATTTTCGATTTTAGAGTTCTCATAGATATTTTTATTTAATAATTCTTTTAAATGATTTATGTATTTTGTAGGATTAAAAGTGTAAGTATTAGAAATTTTAAAACAGTTTTTAAGATTAATATCTTTAGAATTTATATTTATATATTCGGGAGTTTGGCCAGCATTTTTATAAAAATTATAACAACTATCTAGATTAGAGATAGATGTTTCATCACAGGTAAATACATAAGATTTTACTTCTTTTAAGTCACAATCAATGCCTTCATTTACAATTATATTTTTTAGAGTATGCATAGCATCTATTTGGGATTTTAAGTACTCTACCGCGATTTTATTGCCATGATATTTGCGAATATTTGTGATGAGAGGCTCTTGCACAAAAGTAATTTTAGCGGTACTTTTCATAGTAATTCCTGTACCACAAGCATTTCTTTCTACTAATATAGTTTTTAAATTACTATCTTTTAGGTTATATAGGCAAGACAAACCAGTTATGCCTCCACCGATAATTAAAACATCTACATCCATATTCTTTTTAAGCGGTTTTAAATATTTAATAGGTTGTTCCCAGATACTTTTATTTTTCATATGACATCATTATTAATATAAGTAAAATTTAAAGTTTGATACATAAATAACTTGATTTTTAGTTAAAATTTTGGTATTCTATAAATGTTTTATATATTAAAACAAATGGCGGAATTGGTGAAGTGGTTAACACGGCAGATTGTGGCTCTGTTATGCGTGGGTTCGATCCCCACATTTCGCCCCATATTGGAATTTACGCACACCTTTGTGCTTAAAACTTTAGTAAAAGTTCGGAATACTTGATATTATGGACTTTTTTCTTTTGTTAAATTTTAAAGTATAATAGAATTTAATTGACAAATGGTTAAAATATGCTATAATGATAACATAAGTTACCGATGTTAGAAAGGTGGTTATCATGGCAGGCAAGAGTATCATTGATAAAGAAACGCTTTTAAAAGTAGCAATGGGAATGGTTGAAGCCTTGGGAATTGAAAGTATTAACGCTAGATCATTAGCTAATATGGCAGGGATTTCGACTAAGCCTATTTATCGTTTGTATACTAGTCTTGAAGATTTAAAAAGAGATGTTAATGAATTAATAAAAAGAGAATATGATTCATTCATTATGAAAAGGGTAGATAATAAAAATGCTCTTATTACAGTATCTGTTGCTTATATTGAATTTGCACAAATGCACAAAAATTATTTTCGTTCTATGTTTTTATCCCATAATCTTAATTGGACTAGTGTTAATGATGTATTAAATGAAAAATGGAATCAGTCAACAATTATTAATTTAGTAAATAAACACGGACTAAGTTTTGAAGCAGCTAAAGATTTATTTATGCATGTTTGGCTATATGCTAATGGGCTAGCTACTCTTATAGCTTCTAATGAACTTACTATTGATAATAAAGAAATACTTGTAAGAGTAGTAAAGATATATAAGGAATTATCTAAAAACTTTAAAGAAATTAAGCCAAAAGTTAAATAGAAGGTTAAAAATAGCAATATTTTTAATTTTTTTGAAAAAATTTCATAGTTCGACAAATTTAGCACTCTTTTTGTGATAGGATAGAAACATTTCATTTTTATGAAATTAGAAAGGAGAAAAATTTGTGCCTACTTTACTTGAACCTAATATAATAACATTTGTGCCTATTTTGGATAAAATTACTTTTAAGTATTTATTTGGAACTCAAAAAAATATTAGATTTACAGAATATTTATTAGAGGCGTTGCAAAATAAGGAAAGTGGTTATTATCATAATAAGTTAAGAATAATAAATAATTTTTCTAAAAATTTAGATTATGATAATGGAATAGATACGAATATAAGAATTAATATAGATAATAAAGAAATTTTTATTCTTTGTGTGTATACTAATTTTAATAATATAGCACGAATTAAAAGTCTTATGTATTTGGCATTTTCACTGGCAACGCATTTAAATAATATTACGGATTTAAGAAAAATTAAAAAGCATACACAATTTAATATTGTTTCAGGAGTACATTTTCGACATCAAGAATTTGCTTTATTAAACAAAGATTGCCTTAATAATAATTTTATTGATAATATTTTAAATATATATGTGTTGAATAGTGATAAATATATTTCTAAAATGTATAGAGGTAATAAAAAACTTTGTAGTATTATGGAATTTTTAAAAGCAAATACCAAAGAAGAGGCTTTAAGATTGGCCAGAAAAGGAGATAAAATAATAATGGATATGTGGCATGAAGTAGAGACTTTTAGAATGGATAAATGGTATGATAAATATTTTAGTAGTAAAAACTATGATGATAATATACATAATTTAAATTTAAATGAAAATATTATGAAAACAAAAATTGATATTGCTAGAAATATGTTAAAAATAGGAATTGATGCAAATACTGTAATTATAACAACAGGGTTAGAAAAGAAAGATATTTTAAAACTTAAGGAAGAGTAAGATACTAGTACCTGTCAAGTACTCACTAAATAAAAAGATAAATTAATTTAGATAT
>CAOVIS010000018.1 GCA_948543905.1 uncultured Bacilli bacterium | reverse complement strand
ATATAGATTCCCCCTTTTTATGCAGCTTATTATATCATAAATAGTTGTTTGTGTCAAAAAAGAAGGATTTTAACATTACTTAAAGAGGTAAATGCAATTTAATATAAATAAAAAAAGAAGTATTGCATTTAGTCTTTAAAAGGTATTTAATATAATCTTGTCAATTGTTTTCTCAAGTGTTGTAAAGAAAGGAAAAATAAAATTCAAACGACTCGACAAACAACAGCAAAACTTATCAATATTCGACATATCAAAAGTTAGATAATATCTTGACTTGAAACTTTAAAAATCATATAATTTTATATATCAAAGTTAGTTTAAATACTTAATTTTGAAGAGAAAGGAAAAATATGTTAGAACTTAAAAAAATTACAAAGAAATATCTTACTGGTACTAATAGTGTTGAAGCTTTAAAAGGGATTAATCTTAAGTTTCGCGAAGCAGAATTTGTAAGTATTTTGGGACAAAGTGGATGTGGTAAAACGACACTTTTAAATATTATTGGAGGGCTAGATCAATACACTTCTGGAGATCTTATTATAAATGGGAAATCAACTAAAAACTTTAAAGATAAAGATTGGGACAATTATCGAAATCATAGAGTTGGGTTTGTATTTCAAAATTATAATTTAATCCCCCATCAAACTGTGTTACAAAATGTTGAACTTGCACTTACTTTAGCTGGTATTAGTAAAGGTGAAAGAAGAAAAAGAGCAATTAAAGCTTTAAAAGATGTAGGTCTTGGAGATCAGATTCATAAAAAGCCTAATCAAATGAGTGGTGGGCAAATGCAGAGAGTGGCAATTGCTAGAGCATTGGTTGGAAATCCTGATATATTACTCGCTGATGAACCTACTGGGGCACTTGACTCAAAAACTAGCGTACAAATTATGGAGATGTTAAAAGAAATTTCTAAAACAAAGTTAGTTATTATGGTTACGCATAACCCAGACTTAGCAGAGGAATATTCAACTAGAATTATAAGATTACTAGATGGAAAGGTAACAGATGATACTAACCCTTATAATAAAGAGGAAGAAATTGAGACAAATAAAAAAATTGGCAAAACTAATATGAGATTTACAACTGCTTTTGCGCTTAGTTTGAATAACTTGTTGACTAAAAAAGGGAGAACACTTTTAACTGCTTTTGCTGGTTCAATTGGTATTATTGGAATTGCTCTTATTTTATCTTTATCTAATGGGATGCAAACATATATAAATAAAGTAGAAGAAGATACATTATCAAGTTACCCAATAACTCTTCAAGAAACAACTATGGATACAGCAGCATTGTTAGAGGCAGCGATGGGTCAAATGGAATCTAAAAATTATAACGATAATAAAATACATTCAGAAAATATAACTAGTAATATGTTATCGCTTATGAGTAAAGGTGCTAAGTCTAATAATTTAGAAGCTTTTAAAAAATATTTAATGGAAAATACCGCTAAATGGGAGAATGATACTAGTGCCATTCAATATGGATATAATTTAGATTTAAATATTTATAAACCAATTAATAATGGCTATACTCTTGTTAATCCTGATCAAATAATTGCAAAATTAAATATTGATAAAATGAATAACATGGGTGAGTTAATTGGTGGCGAGTCAACTTCTTATAAGGCATTTAGTGAAATGCTAAATAACGAAGAACTGATAAAAGAACAATATGATATAGTATCAGGAACACTTCCTACAAATTATAATGAAGTAGTACTTCTTGTTAATAAAAATAATTGTATTAGTGATTATGCTTTGTATGCGATTGGTTTACTTGATAGTGATGAATTAGTTAAAAAGTATAACACAGTAATGGACGGCGGTAAAGTTGAAGAGTTACCAGTGCAAGAATATACTTATGAAGAATTAATAAACACAAGGTTTAAGGTTTTACTTAATACTGATTATTATGTAAAAGAAAATAATCACTGGATTGATAAAAGAACTACACAAGATTATGAAGTTTATTTAAATAAGATGTTAGATAAAGCCCTAGAACTTAAAGTTGTCGGTATTATAAAGGCTAAAGATGATACAGTAACAAGCGATACCTATGGTGGCATTTTATATACAGAAGCTTTGACTAAGCATGTTATTGAAAAAATAAACAATACTGAAATAGCTAAGGAGCAATTAAAGAATAAAGAAATAAATGTATTGACAGGAACTAAATTTGCAAATTTTGATATGAATAATTTAAGTTCTGAAAATTTGGCTTACTTAGCAACTTTAAGTGGAGCTCAAAAAGAAGAATTAATGGGAGCAACATATCAAAACAATTTAAAAAAACTAGGAATAGTTGATTTAGATAAACCCAGTAAAATTAATATTTATGCTAAGAGTTTTGATGCTAAAGAGAATTTAGCAGATTTTATAAAAGAATATAATGATAATGTTTCGGAAGAATATCAAATTAGCTATAGTGATTTTATTGCGGTTATGATGAGTAGAGTTTCTAATATTATTAACATTATAAGTTATGTGTTAATGGCTTTTGTTAGTATTTCTCTTGTAGTATCATCAATTATGATCGGTATTATTACTTATATTTCAGTATTAGAGAGAATTAAAGAGATAGGAATTCTAAGAAGTATAGGAGCTAGTAAAAAGGATATTTCAAGAGTCTTTAATGCAGAAACATTGATAATAGGAGCTACGGCAGGAATACTTGGAATTGTTGTGACGATTTTACTTAATATTCCAATTAATAGCATTATTAAAAACATTACTAATGTAAGTAATATTTCTCGTCTTCCAATTGTTGGAGGAATAGTACTTGTATTAATTAGTATGCTACTTACCGTTATTGCAGGTTTGATACCTGCTAAAATGGCTAGTAAAAAAGATCCTGTTGAAGCCCTTAGAACGGAATAAATTAAAGTGTAAAAGCTTTAATTTTTTTATGCACACTTTTACATAGGTTTAGAAAATCTTTTTTTGATAATCTAATTATATCAAAATAATATATGTATGTTAAACTTTTCTTTGATTTTATAAAATTATTTTCAAAGTATAACTTTCATATTATATAAAAAATATCATGTTTTGCATGATATTTAGGGCTTTTTTCACATTATTGTAAAATTACTTGTTTTTATCATAACCGCTTGTAGTATAATTTGTACATTTTATGTAAGTATTATATTTATATACATCATTATTTGTTACTATGACATAACCAGCGCAAGTGTCATTTTCTATTTTTAATTCGTCAAGAATACCCTCTTCAATCATTTCTTCACTAGTAATTTTAATTCTCTCTCCTTTATGCTCTGGATATAAAAATAGTTTATCTACATATTGTTTAGCTTTTTCTTCTAGTTTTTCTTCAACAGGTGTATATTTGCTCGTTTTATTTTTTAAAACAAACCCTAAAATTGTGAGCATTATTACTATTAAAACTACAACAATACTCCAAATTATAAAAGCTTTATTATTTTTCATACTTAACATTCCTCTTTATCTAAATTAAAAAAGACCTATTTAGTTCTTTCCTTAATAAAAAATGGTCCAAATTGTACACTAGTTGGAATACTAGTACGATCATATTTATACATTTTATAGCCGAGACCTGTGCATGTATATACACTTCCGTCAGAGTACTCTTTAATATTACTACTTATACAGAACATTGGTAATTTAGAATTACGGGCTCTAAAATAATCTATAAAAAATATTATTATCCATATTAATACAAGCGCAATAATAGCCACTTTTATTATTTCACCTTTAGTCATTTTAAATTTCTCTTTCATGATATACCCTCTCTTATTATTAATTATAAACGTATATTTAAGAAAAAGCAAGAAAAATTCTTAATTATTTTATGGTAATTAAAAACTGCTAGGTTTCTAACAGTTTTTTTAGATTATACTAATTCTACTTCTGCGCCAGCTTCTTCAAGTTGTACTTTTAAAGCTTCAGCTTCATCAGCAGGAATATTTTCTTTTAAGTTTCCACCATTATCAGCAATTCCCTTAGCTTCAACTAAGCCTAAGCCTGTAACTTCTTTAATTATTTTGATAACTGCAATTTTGTTTCCACCAGCACTTTTTAGAACTACAGTCTTGTTAGCACTTCCTGCTTCTTCTGCGCCTGCAGCTGGAGCAGCTGACACTGCTACTGCACTTGGATCTACTCCAAATTCTTCTTTCATTGCGTCAACTAATTCTTTTACTTCTAGAATAGTCATTTCTTTTAATGAATTAATAAAATCTTCTTTAGTTAATTTTGCCATTTTTTTCAATTCCTTTCTAATTTTCTATTTTTTCGGCATATAGATTTAAACCAATAGCTAAATTTCTGATATGCTCAATCATACCACCTGCAAGCATTGTTAACAATCCTTCATATGATGGAATAGCCGCATATTCATTAATTACACTTAATTCTGCTTTTTCGCCATTAATAATTCCAATACGAATATTCATTTTATCATGAGATTTAGCAAAATCAGCGATTGTTTTAATTGGTTCAAGTAAATTTTTACCAAACATTATTGCATTTGGTCCTTCTAAGAAACCATCTAAATCGATACTCAAATCATCTAAAGCTCTTTTTAAAAGTGTATTTTTATAAACTTTTACTTCAGCTTCATCTTCTCTAAGCTTTTTTCTTAGTTCACTAACTTCGGCAACTGTAAGTCCTTGATATTCAAATAAAATTACAGATTCACTGTTTTTTACTTTATCTGTTATCTCAGATACAATAGCTTTCTTAGTGTCTAGAATTTTTTTACTTGCCATGTTTCTCCTCCTTGATTTATTTATAAAAAGCTTCCCTAGTTAGGAAGCTTAAGAAACATAAAAGTCTCAAGGCTCCCCTCGGTAGGATTATTAAGCAAAAGCCCCTACTGTCTTTGGTTTGCTTTTTATATGCATATTATATTACAAATTTAATTAAATGTCAAAAGAATTTTTATCTACTTTAATTCCAGGACCCATTGTACTAGCAATACTTATATTATTTATAAATACTCTTTTTACACTAGTTGGTTTAGCAGCAGATACAGTTTTAACAACATAGCTTAAATTCTCTAGTAATTTAGCTTCATCAAAAGATACTTTACCAATAATAGTATGAATGTTTCCAAAACTATCATTTTTATAACTTACCATACCTTTGTTAATATCATTTATAGCTTTTTCAACATCAGTTGTTACTGTACCAGTTTTTGGATTAGGCATTAATCCTTTTGGTCCTAAAACTTTACCAATTTTACCTAGTTCAGGCATCATGTCAGGAGTAGCAACAATTACATCAAAGTCAAACCAGTTTTCTTTACTAATTTTTTCAATCATATCTTTATCGCCTACATAGTCTGCTCCAGCATTTTTTGCTTTAGTAGCAGCTTCTCCTTTAGCAATAACTAAAATTCTTTTAGTTTTACCTGTGCCATTTGGAAGAACAAAACTTCCACGTAAATTTTGGTCAGTTTTCTTCGCATCAATGTTTAATTTTATAGCTACTTCAACAGTTGCATCAAACTTAGTAACGCTTGTTTCTTTTACTAGTTTGATAGCATCAGCAGCACTATAAACTTTATTTGCTTCAACTTTTTTTGATGCTTCCACATATTTTTTACCGTGTTTTTTCAATTTTTTTCCCTCCTATCTGTGGTTTTTTAAGATGGATTTCTTTTATTTTTAATTGTTATTCACTTGCAGATTCTTCAGCTTTTTCTTCATCGCCAGCAACAGGAACTTCAGCATTAAATTCTTTTGCTTCTGCTTCCATTTCAGCAAGTTGCTCTTCACGTTTTTGAGCTTCTGCTTCTTCACGACGCGCTTCTTCAGCTTGAGCGGCTAATTCGGCATCATTAACACCTTTTACAGCAATACCCATGTTACGAGCTGTTCCTTCAATTATTTTCATTGCAGATTCAACATCATAAGCATTTAAATCAGGTAATTTTTCCTCAGCTATTTTCTTCACGTCTTCTTTAGTGATAGTAGCAACGATTTCATTAGCACCCTTTGTAGATCCTTTTTTAATCTTAGCTGCTTTCTTAAGCAAGAAACCAGCTGGAGCAGTTTTTAAAACAAAATCGAAACTTCTATCGTCATAAATTGAAATTTCACAAGGAACGACATCGCCCATTTTTTCTCTAGTAGCTTCGTTAAACTTAGTACAAAATTCTTGTAAGTTTACACCAGCAGGTCCAAGAACTGTTCCAACTGGGGGAGCAGGCGTAGCCTTTCCAGCTTCAATTTGAAGTTTAATTTTTTTAACGACTTCTTTTGCCACGAAAACACCTCCTATAAAATTTTAAATATTTTCGTTCTTGTGGTTTAGGGCAAATCCAAGTTCCCTCCCACTAAACTATATGCAAATAATAAAATTTGCATTAATAATATTACCATAGAATAGGCATAATTACAATAGTTTTTAAACTTTTATTTTGCTTTATCTTTAAAAGGTTATTTAATTTTTATCCTTATTTTAGTGTTGCTAATTTCTTTTGGTATTGTATCACCAAAACTTTTTTTAGAAATGCTTATGTTAATTTGCGAATATTTATGTTATTTAGCGAATTGATATGGAAGAGCCTTAATTATTAAAATAAACTATATTTAGAGATAAGGATAAATATTATGAATTTAAAGTATATAAGGCAAAGAAATGATCTTTGTCAGTTTGAAGTAGCTAAAATTTTGGGAGTAGCAAAATCAACTTATTGTGATTGGGAAGGTGGAAAAAATACTATTCCTCTTAAGAGACTTATTGATTTCTGTGATTATTTTAATGTTTCAATTGATTATGCGTTAGGTCTTAGTAATGGAAAATATTATGATAATATGAAAAGTGGTATAAATAGAAATATCCATACCAAAAGATTAAAAGACATAAGAAGAGATAATAATTATACACAAAGTGAGCTTGCTAAGGTATTAAAAACAGATAACGGAGTAATTTCGAGATATGAAAATGGGATTAATCTAATACAAACTGCTTTTTTAATTAATTATGCTAAATTGTTTAATATTTCTTGTGATTATATACTTGGAAGAATAGATACGGAAATCCCAATAAAAGAATTAATTGGATGAATTTTTCGCATTTTTGCAAATTGATTTAACAAATTTCAGCACTACTACTGGCGTTTAATGTGTAGTCAGCAAATTCTTTTTTTAAGTATTTAGGATAGGCGGCAGCACCAATCATAGCAGCATTATCAGTGCAATATAATAGCCTTGGAATTAATAATTTAGCATTATATTTAGTACATAATTTAGTCATTTCTTCTTTTAAATGAAGATTAGCTGAAACACCACCAGCGATGGCTAATTTTTTAATATTAGTTTCTTTTAAAGCTTTTTCAACCTTACGGATTAATTCATCAATAGCAACATTCTCAAAAGAACAAGCAAGATCAGATTCATTTATAACATTACCTCTTGCTTTTTCGTTATGAACAAGATTTATGATAGCGCTTTTTAGACCACTATAACTAAAATTATAATTATCTTCTAAGACAGGTCTTGGTAAATCATAACTAGGTTTACCAGTTTTAGCTAATGCTTCTACATTTGGCCCTCCAGGATATTTTAGACCTAAGACTCTGGCAACTTTATCGTATGCTTCACCTATGGCATCATCTAGAGTTTCTCCAAGTTTGGTAAATTTGTAATCATCTTCCATTAACACTAATTCGGTATGACCACCACTTACAATTAAAGCAAGTAGAGGGAATTCTAACTTTTCTTCTAAATTATTAGCATAAATATGACCAATTAAGTGATTAACTGCAATTAGAGGCTTATTATATATTAGCGAAAGCATTTTAGCCGCTTCAATTCCTACTATTAAACTACCTGATAACCCTGGAGCGTAAGTAACTGCAATGGCATCGACATCACTTATTTGCATACCTGTTTTCTTTAGTAAATCTTCTAATACTAAAGTTATAGCTTCAGTATGCATTCGACTGGCAATTTCAGGGACTACCCCTCCAAACTGGGCATGAGTATCTATTTGAGTTGCAATAGTTAGTCCCACTACTTCATGACCATTTTTAACAATTGCCATGCTAGTTTCATCACATGAGCTTTCAATAGCTAAGATATTTACGTCTTTCATAGTTAGTCTCCTTTAAATTTTGATTTTTCTAAATTAAGATAAATAGTGATTTTTTTATTAAAAATTGACCTAAGTAAGAAAATAATTTAGGTATTTCTACTTGCTACTTTGGTAAAATTGTCTTTTGATTCTCTTGCCATTAAAAAGGCATCGTCATCTGGATAGTAGTTTTTACGTATATTCACTATTTCAAAGTCAAATTTTTCATACAAATTAATGGCAGGTTTATTTTTTGATGCTACTTCTAAAGTTACTAGTTTTAAATTTTCTCCTAGATCAGTGATTAAGTAAGCAATTAAATTAGATGCTACTTTTTGATGGCGATATATAGGATCTACTACTAAACTTAGGATATCACATGTATCATAAAAAGCAGTCGCGGTTATAAAGCCAATTATTTTTTCATCTTTTTCATAAACAATAACTTTAGAGACATTATCATTTAACATTTCATTTAGGTTATTAACTTGACTCCAATTTTTATTTAATAATGAACCTAATTCATTAATTCTTGGAATATCATATATATTTGCTTTTCTTATCATACTTCTACCTCAATTTTCTTAACGTATAGAGGTTTTAGCAAATGAGGATTTATGTTATCTTTAGTTCTTGTATAGTTATATACTTTAGTTAAATCTATAGAATCATCATATATAATATTTAATTCTGAAGTTTCTAATTCATTGTTTTTAAGATAATAATAGTCTTCTACTAAATTATTATTGGAATCAAATGTTCCTATAAATACTCCGTTTTTATCTTTTAGTCCGATAGTTACTTCGGTATTATAATTTAGACTCATAGCCTCTAGATAAGATATTGATTTAATAGGGATATTTAGAGTATATCCTAATATTTTGGCTAGGACAATGCCAATTCTAACACCAGTAAAAGATCCTGGCCCGTTGATTACAATAACTTCATTTAATTCTTTGATGGTGATATTTTTTTCTTTTAAGATATCATTTATTGTTGGAACAGTATAACTTGAATGTTTATTACTAGATAATTCTTTTTTGGCTATGACTTTATTATCTTTATATAAAGCTATGACTAAATTAATATAATGGGTATCTATATATAGTGTGTACATAATTTCCTCCTAATTAAAAAACTCACTAAAAAAAGCAGTGAGATTACAATACAGCATCGCAGAGCTCTTCATATTGTTCGCCCTTTGGTTTAAATACTAATATACGCGTATTTTCATCAATTATTTTGATATTTATATCAAGTCTTTCTCTTGGTAATCTATCTTCAATAAGGTCGGCCCACTCAATTATACAAATTCCTTCTTTATTAAAATAATCTTCAATGCCAAATTCACTATTGTCATCAAGACGATATACATCCATATGATATAAAGGAGCTTCACCATTTAAATATTCTTTTACAATTGTAAATGTGGGAGAAGTTATGTTTTCTTCAAGGCCTAAAGCTAAGGCAAAGCCTTTAACAAATACAGTTTTACCACTTCCAAGATCACCATTAAGACAAATAACCATCCCAGGAAATTTTTCACTTTCAATGTTTTGTGCTAATTCAAGTGTGTCTTTAACACTTCTTGAGGTATACTTATAATTCATTCCTACTCACCCTAAAATTATTATAGCAAAGATATAATTATACATGCAAGGTATATTTATACAATTTTACAACTTTTTTTGTATATCGCAAAAATATATTAGAAAATTCTAATCTTTATTATATGTTTAAAACATATTAAAATATATATGAGGTGTGAAATGGATTTTGTTGTAAAAGAGACAAAGAAGAAAAATCCGGCTAGTTACAAATCTTTATATATTAAAGATCACCTGTTAAAAGAAGTAGAAAGAATAGCAGAAGCAAACTCCACCTCTTTTAACAATGTAGTAATTAGTATGATTGAGGCTTGTCTCTATGGTAATGGTGAGGGCCAACAAACAAATAAAGTAAAAAGTTAATTTATTTTATAAATTACTCCTTGATGATTCACAGCTCAAAAAAAGAAGATGTTTATTTTTTAGCATCTTCTTTTATATTAGTTAGTAATAAATTAATAAAATAATTGTTTAATTTAGAATTGCGAGCTAAAATAGGGCCAATTAGAGATGTTACATAGAAATTGTTTTTTTGATATCCTTCTAAAAATGTTTTATTATTACCATAACCTTCATTAATATTAAAAATAACACTTGAAGTTGTTTTAATTAAATATTCGGTATTTTGGAAACCATAGATATTGTCCGGACATAAGGATGTGGTAGCAGTAACATCAGATATTATGCGATTTTCATATTTTTCTACTTCATATAATCCTAAAAAATCAAAAATACTTAAGGCATTACCTGTTACTAAAAAGATTTTGTCTTTATTAATATAATCTAAAATGTCTTCTTT
Source organism: uncultured Bacilli bacterium (assembly GCA_948543905.1). The sequence continues at coordinate 3,141 of CAOVIS010000018.1, read as the reverse complement.
GTATGGTAAAAGTCTTGTGCGTATATCATCTAAAAAAGTTAGACGACCACTTCCAAGATAAACAAAATCATATTTTTTGAAGTCAAGCTCCATTTCTTTGTCTATTTCGATAAATTTTGCTTTAATATTTAATTTATTTAATTCATACTTCAAGGCTTTAATATTACCATTTTCACCATACAAAGTTAGTTCTTTAGGGTATAGGTATGCTATAGTCATTAATTTTCACCTTCTTTAAAAGTATTAGTAAACGGAAAAGGATTATCATAATCATAGTTTAAAATACCATAAACACTTTGTACTTTACTTTTTTCAATTTCTTTTTTGATTTCTTCAAGATTATTTGCTACCTCTATTTTATCTTCAGGTATATTTGCGAGAATTAATCTTTTTTCTAAATCTTTATTGCTCACTCCTATTACATATACTTTATTTAAATTAGAATCGTTTAGAAGCTCAAAGGTTATGTCATATATCCAAGAAATGTCATGATGAGGATAACGTCTAGTAATTTCTCGCCATCCAATAATTACATCCTTTAGAGATTCGTCCGCTCTTACTTTAAATAAGGCTTGGTTAAATGTTGTAGCATTTTCACATTTACAATTTAATAAATAATAATTTTTGCCATAGGATGTAAAGTTTTCTTTAGTTTTATCGGTTATAGATAAACTTAAGTTGGTAGCAATAGTTTCTTTAGGTATTTTTAATTCTTTTAGTAAATTGTAGGCATATAATGTATTGTAGGCGTCATATAACATACTTCCTACAAGTTTTATTTTGTAATTATCAATGGTTATAGTTTTATTTTCTAAATCTAATTTAGTAGCATGAACACAAGATGATTCATGTTTAAAAGAGCAGTTAGGACAATTATATTTACCCATAGTTTCAAAATTATAATAAGAGTATTCTAATTCATGCTTGCAATAAGGACAATAGTAAGTATTTAAATTTTCAAATATTTGCTCGTGGTAAGAATATTTATTTTTATTTAAAGAGCAATATATTACTTCATTAGGTAAATCCTTTTCAAAATTGCGTAAATAAGGATCATCCATACAGGTTAAAATTGTCGAATTAGATGGAATAGCTTCTTTTATTTCATTATAAACATGGTCTATGTGGAAATTTCTAGGTGGTTGGTCTTTAGTTAAATTAGTTATAACTATATAATCAGGTTTAAGATATTTAAAAATAGTTTTAGTATAACGTTCATCTACTTCTAATACTAAATAATCACATTTTAATTTACCACTTATGGTAGAAAATTCTAAAAGAGTAGAAGTAATACCCCAAGCAAGATTAGATCCAGCTTTGTTATAGCAAACAGAAGCTTTTGTATTTTTAAGCGTATTTGCAATTAACGCTGCCGTACTTCCTTTGCCAGAAGAACCTGTAACAGCGATCTTTACTCCAGAAATTTTAAATTTTTTTAAGAGATTTTTATCGCATGTTAAAGCAAGTTTTCCAGGTAAAGAACTACCACGATTTAGAATATTACCAAAAAGTAAAGTTATTTTTCCTATTAAGATTGCTAGTATTTTCATATTTTATATTAGTCTTTCTAAGTCATTATTTAAAGGGATAGCTTGCCATCCAAGTAATTCATCTTGATATGGAGAATAGATATCATTTAAGAGAAATATCTTTTTATTAAAGAAAAAAGCAAAAGCTATTTCGGCAAAACTATTTGGTCCAATATAATTTTTTAAATCTTTTTTATCTTGATTAACAACTAATATAGCATCAGTCTTATCAGAAATAATACGATTAAAGTGAGCAAGGGAGGCTACTTCTTTAGGTTTTCCTTCAATACATTCCAAAGGTATTTCGACGCTATGCCCAAGAGTTTCTAACGTATTTTTAAGATTTATGATATCATTTTTAAAAGACATACTGCCACATAAAACTAAATTCATATTGAACCACCTTTATTATTATTTTAGCACATTTTTATTTTTTTTTAAATATAATTTGACATAGGAAGTTATTTATAGTAGTATTTTTTTAAAGGAAGTGATAACAATGTGTGGAATTGTTGGATACATAGGGGATAAAAAGGTATGTCCAATTTTAATAAATGGACTAAAAACTTTAGAGTATAGGGGATATGATTCAGCTGGAATTGCCGTCTTAGAAAATGATACTATTAAAGTCTATAAAGAAAAAGGAAGAGTTAAAAACATTGAGGCTAATAATGATTTAGACAAAATAGAGGCAAGTAGAGGTATTGCGCATACTAGATGGGCAACTCATGGAAAACCAAGTAAAGAGAATGCTCATCCGCATCTTGATAATAGTAACAATTTTGCAGTAGTTCATAATGGTATTATTGAAAATTATTTAGAATTAAAAGAATTTTTAATTAGTAAAGGTTACACTTTTAAATCAGAAACTGATACGGAGGTTATACCTAATTTGATGCATTATTATTATGAAGAAACTAAGGATAAACTTATAGCTTTTAATAAAGTTTTAATGGATTTAAAAGGTAGCTATGCGATTTTATTAATTTCAACAGAATTTCCAGAAATGTTAGTGGCGAAAATGAATAGTCCTTTAGTTATAGGTGTAAGCGAAAATGAAAATTATTTGGCATCGGATATTCCTGCAGTATTAGACTATACAAAAAACTTCTATTTTTTAGACGATGGAGAAATGGCTGTTGTTACAGGTAAAGAAATTACATTTTATAATGGCGATTTAGATGTTGTCAATCAAGATTTGAAAGAAATTAGTTGGGATAAAAATGCTGCGGATAAAAATGGCTATGAAGATTATATGCTAAAAGAGATTTTTGAGCAGCCAAATGCTATTAAAGAGACAATTCAAGGCAAAATTAAGTCTGGAGAAGCTTGTAGCTTTTTAGACTTAAATATTAATAAAAAAGCCTTGAAAAATATAAATAAAATTTATATTATCGCTTGTGGTACAGCAATGCATGCTGGTTTAGTTGGTAAAAGAGCATTAGAAAAATTATGCGGTATTACAACAATAGTTGATGTAGCAAGTGAATTTAGATATAATGATCCTTTAATTGATGAGAATACATTAGCAATTTTTGTTAGTCAATCGGGAGAAACAGCAGATACAATAGCAGCTTTAAAGTTAGCTAAAGCTAAAGGAGCTAAATGTATT
>CAOVIS010000017.1:10784-14182 GCA_948543905.1 uncultured Bacilli bacterium | reverse complement strand
GTTTTTTAGTAGGTTTAACATCACTTTTATCTATCATGTTAATAACTTTTAAGTTATCCCCAAAACAAATATTATTTTCGAGCAAATATTTAAGTTCTAAAACATCATATAAAGAGTCATAATCTTTATATAAAGCCGCATTATAAAATAATCTAAATAATTCTTTATCTTTAAACATAGGCTCTAAAATCTCAGCTACTTTAGCATAAGCATATTGATATAAAGTCATATTAAAACAATCTAATATAGAACTTATCTCTTTACAACTTTTATCATGTTTCATCTGATGTTCAATAACTTTTAAATAAAGATAAGTCATATAGGAATTAAAAGCTTCTTCCAAATATTTAAAATAATATCTATTTTTTAAATCTACATATGCTAATCCACAATTTAAATAAGCGTTATCTTCACTCTTATCATATGAATTGACAATGGTATTCATTGTATGTTTTAACTCATGAATAACTATATCTAAATAATCTCTTAAAGATCTATTTAATTTTGTTCGAATAACAATAAAATCATCTTCATATCTTCTGTTGCTATCAAAACTCGGAAGCTCATAAATATCTCCATTATTAACATCAGGATAACATTCTGCTAGTCTTTTTATTGTATCAGCTGATGCAAATAAAATATATTTAGTTGCTAAAACATATTCTATTATATCCTCTACTTCCGAATCAAAATTAACTATTGCCGCATAACTAATGGTAAGTAAATTAATTTGAAATTCGCTATAACCAAAATGTTTAGTTAAATTTATAACTCTTTTTCTTGCTTCCTTAAAGTTCATTTCTATTTCTCAAAACCCTTTTCATTAAATCTAAATCTTTTTCGCTAAAATTTTCTTTAATAGCTCGTTCTACTTCTCCACTTCGATATTCTCTTAATTCCATTAAAAGTTGTAATCTATTATATAAATCTTCTCTTAATTTATCGTTAAAACTAGTTAAACTCCTCACTCCACTATTTTGATAACTAGAAGGGACAAACTCTCTTGCTTTAGCCTCATTCAACTCTTTAAGTCTAACATCTAATAATTCATTTAAATAATTAATCATTAATTCTAATTTTTCTCTTACTTTTATTCCTTTAAAATAATTAATTACTGGATGTCCTTTAATTAAAGCATAACAATTATGTCCAAGTATCATTATTGCTATAATATAAAGCATATCAAAAGATATAAATTCTTTAAAGAGTATTGTACCTATTAACCCACCAATAATAAGTTCTAAATCACGTGAAAAAAATTCTATAATTTTACCTAATAAATTGGCTCTACTATATTCCCCAGCTTGTTCTTTAGAATATTTTAATGTTTTTTCTATTCCTTCAATTTCATTTTCTAATTTTAATACATCCTCATTAACTTGTCGTTGTACCATTCCATCTTCAGTCATAACAACAATTTTATCCTTTTCTTTAATAAACTCGTTATTCATAATAAACCTCACTTCAAGGTCTATATTATAGCACTAAATAAATTAAAAGTCAAAAAAAGCGAACCCTTAGTTCTCTTCTTTTTCAATTCTTTTATATTCTAAGTAATCTTCTACTTTACCAGATTTTGTAAACTTTTTCCAAGCTTCTTTTTTATTCATATTTATCTCCCTCTACTTAGATTATGAGATAATCAAGAATATTTTATTCACTAAAAATCTAAAAACCCTAATTCTTTTATATATCTTTCCTTATCTTTCCAATTTTTAACAGTTTTAACATATAACTCTAAATACACTTTTTTATTAAAATATTGTTCCAATTCAATGCGAGCTCTCGTCCCTATTTCTTTTAACCGTTCCCCCTTTTTACCAATTACAATTTTTTTTATAGTATCTCGATCTACAATAATATCAACACTAATATTAATTATATCCTTTTTCTCTTCAAATAAAGCAGTATGACAAGTAAGACTATGAGGAATTTCCTCCACTGTTACATCAAATAACTTTTCTCTTACTATTTCACTTACCATAAAATATTTACTATTACTAGTTTTAATATTAGAATCAAAGTATCTTACTTCATCTTTTAGATATTTTTTAATAACTTCAATTAATCTTAATATATTATCACTAGTAAGAGCGGATACAGGCACTATTTCAGCAAAAGGAAACAGATCTTTATATTCCGTAATACTAAACATTATCTCTTCATTAGTTAACTTATCTATTTTATTTAACACCAAAATAACTGGCGAATTAGTCCTTTTTAAAACATCAATTATAAATTTATCTCCTTTACCAATCCCTGCCGAAGCATCTACCACAAAAAGAAGACAATCAATATCTTTTACTAATGACAAAGCTTGTTTATTTGTAATTCTTCCCAGTTTATTCATTGGTTTTATAATACCAGGCGTATCCATAAAAACAATTTGATAATCAGGCTCATTATAAATTCCTTGAATAATATTTCGGGTAGTTCCCGCTACTTTTGATGTTATTGCTACTTTTTCATTTATTAATGTATTTATTAAAGTTGATTTTCCAACATTAGGTCTTCCTATTAAACTTACAAAACCGCTCTTCATATAAAACCTCCTAAAAACCAAATAAATCCATAAAATAAGGTCCAAAAACAAACAAACTAATTACAAAAGAAACAATTGACATTACAAAACTAGCCGCAGAGCCACAATCCTTAGCAATCTTAGCTAAAGGATGAATTTCAGTAGTTGTAAGATCAACTGCCGCTTCAATAGCTGTATTAATAAGTTCTAAAGCCAAAATACTTCCTAAAGCAATAAATATAATTGCCCACTCTGATAAAGATATTTTAAATACTATTCCTAAAGTTATCGCAAGCAAAGAAGCAAAACCATGAAGCCATAAACTTTGTTCATAACGATATGCATAAATAAGTCCATCTAGGGAATACTTAATACTCTTCAAAAAACGCATATATCCATATACTTTAACATTATCTCTATTAAATTTTTTATCGGGTAATTCCTGCTTCATTCAAAATCAACTCCTGACGTTTAAACATAACCTCTTCTTCTTCCTTTTTCATATGATCATATCCCAACAAATGCAAAAGCCCATGTACACTTAGGAACGAAAGCTCCCTTTTAATACTGTGCCCATACTCTCTTGCTTGTTCTTCTGCCCTTGGAATACATATATAAATATCTCCTAATGCTCGTATTTTCTTATTTTCAATTACACCATTATCTTCAAAGGCAAAAGATATTACATCAGTAACCTTATCAATTCCTCGATATATTTTATTAATATCTAAAATTTCCTCTTCACCTACAAAAATAACTGAAAAATAAGCATTATTTACTTTTTCTTTTTTGCAAATCAACTTTTTTTAAATCAATAGTTTTAATAATATAAAAATTTCTTTTTATATTAAATCAGATACTTATTAAATCAAGTACT
>CAOVIS010000017.1:1986-10774 GCA_948543905.1 uncultured Bacilli bacterium | reverse complement strand
AACCTTATCTAAGTAATTGTATTTAAATGAAACTCCATAATTATCATTTATAACAAAATGTTTCATATAGCAATTACTCCCATTCGGCCTAATAAATAAATAATAATCACAAGCAATATAATAAAACAAATAATATTATAAAACAAGTCTTTCTCAAATATTCCGGGCAAATATTTTTTTATCGCATTAAGTGATACATATATCAAAAAACCTATTATAGCTCCGACAGCATTAAGCAATATATCATCCACATCAAAGCTTCTACCAATACATATTTGAACAAATTCTACTGTGGCACTTGATATAATACTGACAATTAAAATTGGTAAAATCTTTTTTGGTTTAATATAGCTAGAAATAAAATAACCAAAAGGAACAAAAACAGCAATATTACCAATAACATTAAAATAAAATAAATCACTTCCAATTTTATATCTAAACATTTCAGTAAAAGGTACTAAATTGTAACTTCCTCCATGGTTTAATTCTGTATTTGTAAGCAACTCATAAAGAATTAAAATATAAATTATAAATAATAAATTAAAAAACTCTTTATGAAAAATAAATCTCTCGCCACTTGATTTTATTGCAGCGATTCTAACTGTTCCAAATATCACTAAAAATATCGTCAGCATTGGCCACATATTATTAATTGATTCCGTTAGTATTGGGGTTATTCTCGTTATCACTAGTACCACTATCCATTTCTACTTTATAATATTCTTTGACTCCTATTTGTTCTTTTACAGCAATAAACATATCTATATCTAAATTATCATTATTTACAATTTTTTTCAAGACTTTTTCCGTAATTATATCACTATTTTTTATTCCATTAATATTTAATTTTTCATGAATTTCTTCAATTCCCATTTTTAAAGCTTCATCTTCAGTAAATACATGCTCACTCTTTACTATTTCATACTCTTTTACCAGATAAAAATATTTATCAAATAATTTAAAAAGTTTTCTTTTCTCTTTTTCATTTTCGCCTACTCGACTTTTTAAAATTAAATATTCATCTACATTATCACTTGCCATAAAATTATATCGCATTTTTCCAGTTCTTTTTATCTCTTCTTTTTTAAGAGGAATAGAAGCACTTACATTATACCATACTTCTGCACTTACTTCACCACTTGCACAAACATTATTTTTAACTTCTTCATTTAATTTAACTTCACCACTAATTAATATTTCTCCCTGCTCAACAAAATCATTAATTTTAGCAATAGCAACCCCTTTAGTTGTTAAAATATTCTTTATTATACCTGATTTGGAAGCTACTATATGACAAGTATTATATTCTTTGTTATAATTATTAATAATCCTCTCTTCTACGCGAATATTTACAACCATTCCCTCCACATCTATTTCTAACCACTCTATTTTATCTTTATACTCATTCTTAATTTCTGCGATAATAACTTCATATTCATCATAACTTTTTTTGAAACTCAAAGGTTTTACCCCTCGCTCTTCTAAAGCATTATAAAGAATATTTCTAAGTTCTTGAGATTCATGAATAACTTGCACTTTAACTGTAATATTCGATAATATTAAAAACATTACGATACTAAAAACCAAACCTACTATAAATAATATGTTTTTTTTAATATTTTTTCTTAACTTATAAATCCCTACTTCATCAACCACTTCTACTTTATAACTTATCAAATATCTTCTAACTCTTTTTAAATCATTAATACTAATATCAAATAGTATGGCATCCCGCTCATACACAACATTACTAATACCAACATTTATTTTATTTAGCTTTAATATAATATTAGACTTATTTTGCGAATTTATCTTAACTCTTACTACATGTCTCATCTTATAAACCTCATATTATTAATTATCCCTTTAATTAACATTTCATGATTATCCATATTCAATATTGATAACTCACTTCCTTCTATTAATAAAACAAATTCTTTTAATTTAACTTCAATAACTTTATCACTTAAAGTATTTAAAGTATCATAATAATAAATATGAAGACAATTATTAAACATATCAATATAATAATCTTGATCTAACAAAAAATTTTGTATATTTTTAATAATTCGCATAAAGTCCACCCATATAATTTTATGCAAATAAAAGAAAAAACAGCATTAAAACTGTTTATTCCTAAATAACTTGCTCATATATAAAGTTATATATACAGTAGAAAAAATATAACAAGCAATATGAGCAAGAAAAAAATCAAACAACAACATATGGATCACTTTCACTTCCCGAACCTGTAAATTTAGTGCTTGATTTTAGATTTATTACTGGCCTCAATCCATAAGATTCGTATACAGCGTATTGGAATACGGTTCCGCTATCGCCTACATAAAACACAGCAATACGATTGTCGCTATAGTGAGACGGAGTCATTGTCCAATATGTTTGGTTTGTGTATAGATAATATTTTTTATTTAAATCATTTTTTCTGAAACCTCCTGCATATATTGTTTCGTCCATTGTTATTAATCCTATTGGATAGGTTAATTTTTTATTTCCTAGATTTGCACTTGATACTGTAAACAAATCTCTACTCTTATTTGCACATTGTAATGTCGGTGTTACAGTTGTTTTTGTCGCGACCATATTGCTCATATATACTCTATCTGACGGCTTATATATTGTGTCATACGCTCCATAGCCTTCACCTGAAAATTTTGAGTGTTCACTTGCTACTTCTCTATCATTACAGAATCCAGTATTTGTATCGATATAACTACTAAACCCCTTATCTGCAATATTTGTTTTATACCAGCTATCTACTTTTTTCTTGGCATTGCTATCATAAGTATTTGTATGGGCTTGATTATAGCTCGTAGAAGTACTTGCAATTAATTTACTATCTATTCCTATCATATATCCAGCATAACCATTATCAGTATTAAATACATTATATGAGTATGTACTTCCATTTATCTGGGTTGTTGTTCCTGTTTTATTTGCACTACTTGGATTACCACTAGCTTTACCTTGATATATCATCCTAATTGTATTATTGCCATTAATTCTAATTATGCGCCAATAAAAGCCAGCAAACTTTACCCAGTTATCTAAATCTGTTTCTAATCCTCTGAAGTAATAACTTGTTCCATAATCATCGGGTGCACTATAAATTCCTGTATCACTGCTTGTTGCTACTCCTGTAAAACTTGTTTTTGTACCTCTCGATTTTGATTTAATATCTGCTACTAAATCTAATTTTTTATCAAAATATAAATAACATTTATTTTTCTTTGTGCCATTAGTATTTATTATATGTTCTCCACTACTGTTTGTATATATACTTATTCCAGTTGTATGCACATTTACATTTGTAGTATAACAAAAACTCTTACTTTCATTTAATTTATACCAACTTGTTGGCATAGAAGTTATTCTTACATCACCACTTCCATCATTTTTATACATAGATATTATTTTAAAGTCGTATGGCTTATAATTAATAGTTCCGCTTGCTAAATTTATACTTTGAATATTTTTATATTTAGCGCTACTAGTTATTAATAATAAAGTTATTAACACTCCTACCATAATAATAGAACTTATTAATATTATTTTTTTCTTATTATCAATTCTTTTTAATTTAATATTTTCTCACTCCTTAAGTATATTTATAAGCTTCTCGAGTATATTAGAAATTTCTAGCTTATACTTAAATTATATTATTTTGTTTATTAGTTGTCAAGAAAAATTGAGGTATTTTTGTGGTTTTAAAATATATACTAAAAATGTGAGACAATTATAAAGGTGAAATAGTATGTATAGAGATCGTTTAGAGGAACTTAGAGAGAACAATAACTTGAAAATGCGAGAAGTATCTAAAATTTTGAATCTATCTATAGATGCTTATGGACAATATGAAAGAGAGTATTATGTGTTTCCGATTAAACATCTTAATACTGTATGCAATTATTTTGATGTTTCTTTAGATTATATTTTTAGCTTTACGGATGATAAACAATATTTTAATAGTAAGAAAGATATTGATAAAATTCTTAGTGGAAAGAGAATTAGAGAACTAAGACGTGAGCTTAAATATTCTCAAAGTATGTTTGCTGATATCATGAATAGTTCTTATGGGACTATTGCTGGTTATGAGAAAGGAAGATATATTATTGCCACTCCTTTTTTATATACTATTTGTAAAAAATATGGAATAAGTGCCGATTATCTCTTAGGCAAGATTGATGAACCTAAAAGTTATAAATGAAAAAAGATAGATTATTTTCTATCTTCATAAAAGCTTTTAATTGTTACAAGTATTCTTCTAATATTTTCTTCTTTAAATGGTTTATTTAAAACATCTAGAATAGGATAAGAGAAGGCTTTTTTGATGGTTTCTTCGGTGTCATCCCCAGTAATAACAACAACAGGAATACGATCAATTAAATCGTTTTCTTTTAAATAGTTTAATACTTCAAATCCATTTAGACTTGGCATATTTAAGTCAAGTAAGATGGCATATATGTTGTTATTTTTAATTTTTTCAATTGCATCTGCGCCGTTATTTGCTTTTAAAACATTATATTCATTTTTGATACTTTTATCTAAGAAGTTTAAAATAATGCTAGAATCATCAGCGATTAAAATATTTTTTTTATTACTATTATCAAAGTATTTATTAAGTAAATCCTCTATTTTTAAAATAGTATCTTTTATTGTATTAAAGTTATTATTAATAAACTCAGCATTACATTCTTTACCTTTTAATTCATGTTCTAAGAAGATTTCAGAGTCTTTCATAAACCCTAAATATTTAGCTTCACTTTTAGTACTGTGAGCGACTATGGCATAGTTTTCCCAATCTTGATTATTTTTAAAATATTCGAGATTTTTAATTTTAGTGGGAAGTGAATCTTTAAATTCTTTTAGTGATTCTCTGTATGTTTCAATATCACCCCAAAATTCTAAGCCTCCCGCAACATCAACATTATTATTTTTTAGTATTTCTTCTCTACTCATTGTTATTACCTCCTAAATATTTGTTTAATACTTTATTTAAAATATAGCGATCTATAGGTTTAGATAAATAATCATCAAAACCAGCATTTTTATATTTTTCATCTGTGCCTTCAATAGCATCTGCGGTAAGAGCTATGACTGGAACATCAAAGCCTGGGATTTGTTTTAATCTATTTAATGTTTCAATACCATTCATTTTAGGCATCATGATATCCATTAAAATTAAGTCAAAAGTGCTGTTTTCAGCTAATTCTAAAGCTTCATAACCACTTTCCGCATTTATTATATTGAAATTATAAGGTTTTAATATTTGACTAGCGACTTTTAAATTAATTTTAGAGTCGTCTACTACAAGAATTCTCTTACCGTTATGGATATTATAGTCAATTTCAATTTCTTCACTCACAGATTCTGGGATATCCATACTTATTATTTCTTGTTCAAGATATATTCTGAATGTTGATCCTTCGCCATAGGTACTTTGAACACTGATTCTGCCGCCCATCATTTCTGTTAAGCTTTTAGTTATAGCAAGTCCTAAACCAGTTCCTTCAGTTGTAGTGTTTTTATCTTCGTCTAATCTTTCAAATTTAGTAAATAATTTATCTAAATGTTCTTTTTTAATTCCTCTTCCAGTATCTTTAACGGAAATATAGAGAAGACAGGTGTTAGTATCAGTTCTATTTATACAATTTACATTAAAGATAATTTTACCTTCATCAGTATATTTTACCGCGTTTGTTAAAATATTTAAAACAATTTGTTTTACTTTAGAAACATCACCTTTTAAAACACCAGGTAAATCATTAGCCATAAACATTTTAAATTCAATAGGTTTTTCACCAATCCTTGTCTTAGCAAGCGTACTAAGTGAATTAAATACTTCACGAGGATTATATTCTTTTGGAATTATTTCCATTTTATTAGCTTCAATTTTTGAAATATCAAGAATTCCATTAACTATTTCTAGTAAGTTATTAGATGCATCAACGATATCTTTTGCAAATTGTTTAGTTTCATTTAAATCATTAGAATCAACCATACACTCACTAAATCCCACAATTGCGTTAAGTGGCGTTCTAATTTCATGAGACATATTAGATAAAAATTCAGTTTTAGCAAGGTTTGCTTTTTCAGCAGAATCTTTAGCCATATTTAGCTGTTCAATAATTTGTATATCAGGATTTTCAATTGTGTGATACATCAAGAAAGAAACCATTGTCATAGGTAAAGTGATTAGCAATAATTCGAAACCTAATATATTAGTTACTAATTCCGCTAATATTAACAATATAAATAATAAAAGTGGAATTAATTTCCTTTTTTGAATACTTTTTCTTTTTCTAATAATAATAAATATATCTAATAATGTAAGGCCAACACAAGCCAAAAACATAAAATTGTATAATGGTCCAATTGATCCAACAATCATATTATCTTTATATATATGAGTAACCGGCAAAAATAAGGCACAACATAAAATTAAAATAATAAGAAATACGGTAAAAATTTTTTTCTTCTTTAAGTCTAATCTTTTAAATAAAGTACCATATGCGATAACAAATATATATAGTGTATTAAAGAACATCCACAAGCTATTAGACGCAAAATATAACCTTTCTACAAATGTCATATAATTAGTAAAAGTAGTAGCAGCTAACATATAAAATAATAACTCTGCTCCTAAAGAAGTAAGATTACTTATTAATAAAGCGTCATAAATACTATTTTCTTTTGTATAAATCTTTCTTTTTGGAAAATATAAAAACATTAAAGAAAAAGTTATTAAAATACAAACTATATTAACTGAAATTGATATAGTTCTTAAAATATCTATTGTCATACTGTCACCCTATTATAATTATATAATAATCCCAAAAAAAAAGCTAGATGCTAACTCTTTTTTTCTCTATTTCTTGACTGATTGTTTTTTAACATTTCCATTAATTCATTTTCTAAAGTTAAAATATCAGGTTTACCTACTTTATTTAAAGGCATAACTTCTTTTCCAATTACTAATCTAGGTCTTGCATATTCAGTATAAAGTTGATTACATGACATTTCTAAATATTGCTTAACTTCTTCCATTTTTGTGATATCATCAGGTACAAAGAAACAAACAGGAGCATCACAACCAGGATTTTCTGTATCAGGCATTTTACATATAGCAATATCTCTAACGCCTGGAACTTTTGCTAAAGTATTTTCCATTACAGTAGGATAAACTTTTTCGCCAGCAGTAAATATAAATCTTGTTTTTCTGCCAGTAACTTTAACTAATCCATCACTTGTAATAAAACCTAAATCATTTGGATGTAACCATATTGAGCCATCTGGGTGCTTTATAATAACTGCATCAGTTAATTTTTGGTCATTAAAATAACCATTCATTATAGTATGAGACTTAATGCAAAGATCTCCCTCAACCCCATAAGGAAGTTCATTAAAATCATCATCAAAAACACCAACAATAGTTTTTACTAATGGAGCTCCAACAAATCCTATTCTTGTAGTAGCAAAACTGCTTCTCATTGCTGCTGAAGTTGAATTTTCCGTACAACCCCAACCATAGCCTAAAAAAGTCAAAATATTATGCAAAGCATTAAAATTATTTATTCTATTTTCAAACTCTCCAGTAATAGCCATTCCTCCACAACCAAAAGTTTTGATAAAGGTTAAATCACTATTATTAATTTTTTCACTTCTCTCAAGTACATCTAAAGTTTGAGGAATTACCATTTGATGATTAGCTCGAGTCTCTAAAATAATATCTTCGTATTTATTCATGTCTTCATATGGGAAATTTCTTAAAATGTTAGTCATACCTACACATAAAGGCAAATGATTATTTGATACAGTAGCAGAAGCTGAAAATAAAGACCACATACGAATCCAAGTATCACCTGGATTATAATTTAAATCTGAATTTATATATTGATGCGCTGCAATATTAAAACCATTTGAACTTATTTCCACATTTTTAGGTTCACCAGTAGAACCGCCAGTTTGTGAAATATATACAGTATCCTCTGGAGTTACATTATTATCTGGAATTTCTTTATCTTTACCTAAAACTAAAAACTCATTCCAAGTTAAAGTTTTAGCATTATGATTTCTACCAATTCCTAAATCAAAATAAACAATATGTTCGATGTTAGTATTTTGATAAATTGCATTTTCCATTTCTTCAGTTAATAAGAAATCAGCAGTAAAAAGAATTTTAATATTCAATTTATTTATTATTTTGCATACTTCTTCATGCTTTGAAAATTCAGGAATTCCACTATCTCTTGCACCAATTAAACCGGCAGCATAAAGCATAATAGCCTCAAGAGCCATAGGTGTTAATAATGTCGCAATATTATTGCCTTTTTTAATTCCTATTTCGGATAAAGCTGCTGCAGCTTGTCGATAAGTTGCAATAAATTCTCTGTATGTGTAATTACCATCAGGAGCATCAAAAGCTAAAGTATCTAAATTATTTTGATTTTGTTGTTCCAAATATTCTGTAATTGTCATATTAGGAATTGGATTAGTTATATGTTCCTCACTATAATATTGAAGCCAAGGCTTATCTATTGATGCATATCCTACAGGCGGTCCTTGTATCTCACCCAATGCTAATTTTCTTAAATGTAAGTCTCGTAATTTACTTTCTTCTTCACTTAATATGTTTAGCTGTCTTTTATATTCTAATAATTGTTCTCTTTCCATAATTTCCCTCAATTCATAAATTAACTATATTATACATTTTAAAAAATTGCAACAAGTTTATAGTATATTTGTATCAAATGTGATACAATAAATACAG
>CAOVIS010000017.1:0-1976 GCA_948543905.1 uncultured Bacilli bacterium | reverse complement strand
TTGAAGCAAGTTATAATGCCGAAAAATTAAATGAAATATTTATTAAAGATTTTATTCGTTTCCGGAAAGAAAACAATCTTACTCAAGAATTGTTTTCCAAATATTCTAAAGTACCTCGTGAAAAAATAGCTCGCATTGAATCTGGTATGCATAGTCCTAGTATCAAAAGTTTGTTAGAAATAATTGGACCAATAGGCTATACAATTAAAATTGTCAAAGTTGATAATAATAAAAAATATTAATTTTAAAAAAGTTACTATTATGCTATACTAAATATAATAGGAGAGATTATTATGAAATTAGAAAATAAAATTGCTATTATTACAGGTGGTGCAATGGGTATTGGAAAAGGAATAGTTGAAGTCTATTTAAAGTATGGCGCTAAAGTTATTGTATTAGATTATAATGAAGAACTTAAAAATACTTTAACGGAATTAAATACAAAATATCCAGGAAGAATAAATGGTTATATAGTAGATATTAGTAAAAAAGAAGTTTTAGATGCTTGTTTAAAAGAAATTAAAAAAACTTATGACCACATTGATGTAATTGTTAATAATGCTGGTGTATGTAAGTTAAATACTTTCGAGAATATGACTGATGAAGAACGTGATTTCCATTTCAATGTTAATATTAAAGGAACTTGGAACGTTTCTAAAACTTTTTTACCTTTATTAAAGAAATCAAATAGTGGGGCAATTGTCAACTTATCAAGTGTCACTGGTCCAATGGTCGCTGATTCTGGTGAAGTAGCTTATGCAACTAGTAAAGCTGCCGTTCTAGGATTTACTAAAAGTCTCGCTGCTGAATTAGTTCTATATAATATTAGAGTTAATGCCATAATGCCAGGTTATGTTAAAACACCAATGGTAAGCTCTATGGCAAATTTATCAAACAAAGAAAATCCTAATTCTGTAATTGAAGGTATTGCAGCAGGTATCCCCATGAAACGTTTAGCAGATCCAAATGAAATTGGAGAATTGGCCGCTTTTCTTGGAAGTAGTGAATCAAGTTATATTACTGGGCAAGGAATAGTTATAGATGGAGGCTCAACACTTCCTGAAACTATCACAATGGGAGTTTAAGATGGAAACAATTGATGCTATTAAAGAACGACGCAGTATTCGCCATTTTAATTCCGAAGAAGTATCAGTTAATAATTTAAAAGAAATAATTGAGGCGGGAATTTTGGCTCCTTCAGCCCATAACAAACAGCCATGGCATTTTATTGTGGTAAAAGATAAAGATATCAAAAATAAGCTATCTTTAATGTTAAAAGAAAAAGTTGAGGAAGCAGCTTTAACAGCAGAGGTAATTGAGACTTGTAATACCTTAATTTTGGTGTTTGCGGAAATTCAAGATGAACTTATGGATATCCAGTCGGTTGGAGCTAGTATCGAAAATATGATTTTAATGGCAACAGCTAAAAATATTGGTAGTTTATGGATTGGATATATTGCAAAAATAGAAGGGGAATTACAAGAATTATTTAAAACCGATAAAAAATTAATAGCAGCGGTTGCACTTGGAAAAACTAGTGTAGCACCAAAACCAAGACCTAGAAAAAACGTAGATGAAGTAGTTGAGTGGTATTAAACTATTAGTTTATCAAAAATTAATAGTTTTTTTGTGTTATTGTAATGGCTATTTAGGAAAAACTTTGATATAATGTAATGACTGTAAAAAAGAGGTTTGGTGGATATGAATAGATATGAGAGTACTAAAATAGTTGGATTTATGGGAATTGTGGGTAATGTGTTTTTACTTATTATTAAGTTTGTTGTAGCTTTATTTAGTCATAGTCAAGCACTAATCGCTGATGCGATAAATTCAGCGGGTGATATTTTTTCTTCCCTTATGACTTATATTGGTAATAAAATTGCTTGTGTTCCTAGTGATGATGATCATAATTTTGGGCATGGTAAAGCTGAGTATATTTTTTCAATGCTCATTAGTATTTTTATGTTTTTTATTGC
>CAOVIS010000016.1:1034-14393 GCA_948543905.1 uncultured Bacilli bacterium | reverse complement strand
TTCCTGCTAAATTAGACATATTACTAGTTGCCTCTGCATAAGAAATTACCATATAAACTGCTGGAATTGCACGTAATAATTCCTTAGGAAAACTAACGCCTTCAATTGTTATTCCCAGCTTTTTAAACTTATCCAATGTTTTATGAAAATTAGCTAAATGTTCTTGTAATTCACAATTTGCATGAGGATAATTATTAATATCACATAATTCTTTAATATAAAATAACTTTTTACCTTTAATATCTTTGCCTAAAGAATCAAATAAATGAATATTTCCAGAATCCCATGAAGTCATATCATGAGGATCTTTTTCTTTCATGGCATCAACTGCAATTGCGGCATCACTAACATATCTTGTTAAAACCCCTACATGATCTAAACTTGAGGCATAAGGAAATAATCCATAACGACTAAGCATTCCATATGTTGGTTTATACCCCACAATTCCACAATAAGCTGCAGGTTTACGAACAGAATCACCTGTATCACTTCCCAGCGCAAAAGGAATTACTCCGCTTGCTACCGCACAAGCCGAACCAGCACTAGAACCCGCACACATTCTTGATGTATCCCAAGGATTTAATACTGTCCCAGTATGACATGTCGTACCAGTTGAACCCATTCCAAACTCATCTAAAGTAGGCTTATTAACCATAACCGCTCCCTTGTCAAGTAAGTTTTGTACAACTGTCGCCGTATATACTGGCACATAATTTTTTAAAGTATTAGAAGAACCAGTTGTTAAAATATCTTTAGTAGAAAAATTATCTTTAACGCCAAAAGGTATCCCAGATATTAATTCGTCTGTTACAGTGCTTTCTTTAGCCTCATCTAATATCGTTACAAAAGCATTACACTTATCTTGAACTTCATGAGATTTTTTTAAAGATTGTTCCACTAATTCTTTGCTACTAATCTCTTTATTTATTAACATTTCATGTAATTCTAAAATACTTTTATTCATCAGCACCCACCACCTTTGGAATTTCTATTTCGCGCCCTTCAGTAGCCCCCGCATTTTTCAAAACATCTTCAATTGGCATACTATTTTCTGCAATATCTTCCCGCAATTCAACTTCCAAATCATCAAGAGCATGAGTCATGGGTTCAACTTCTTGAATATTTTTAATTTCATTAATTAAATCAATACCTTTATCTATTTCTTCAAATTCGTCCAAAACCATTTTATTTTCTTCTTCTGTTAATCCAATAAGTAACTTATCAGCATAACTATCTACCATTTCTTTTGTAAATTTATTCATTATTTTACCTCTAATATTCGCAAGAGCCTGGAGTTCTTGGAAATAGTATAACATCACGAATATTTTCTATGCCTGTTAAGTATATAATTAACCTTTCAAAGCCCATTCCAAAGCCTGAGTGATAACATCCACCATATTTACGTAAATTTAAATACCAATCAACAGCTTCGGTATCCACATTCATCTCATGAGCTCGAGCTAAAAGTTTATCATAATCGTTTTCTCTCTCGCTGCCTCCCATAAGTTCCCCTGCTCCAGGTACTTCAAGATCTACTGCCGCAACTGTTTTATTATCACTATTAAGTTTCATATACCAAGCTTTAATATCTTTAGACCAATTTGTAATAAATACTGGACCATTAAAATATTCTGTAATATAACGTTCATGTTCTTTAGCAATATCTTCCCCATATTCTGGTGTAAATTCCCATTTTACTGGTGCCTTCTTCAAAATCTCAATTGTCTCTTCATGGGTAATTCTAACAAATTCCGAATTAACTAATTTCGTAAGCTTCTCTCTTAACCCTTTTTCGACAAAACTATCACAGAAATCTATTTCTTTTGGGCAATGCTCTAAAACGTAATTCACCACAAATTTAAGCATTTCTTCTTCAATGTCCATAAGTCCATTTAAGTCACAAAAAGCTATTTCTGGTTCAATCATCCAAAATTCATTCGCATGCACTTTGGTATTAGAGTTTTCAGTTCTAAATGTTGGTCCAAAAGTATAAATTTTCTTAAAAGCCATCGCCATTGCTTCCCCATGAAGTTGCCCTGAACCAGTAATATAAGCCTGACGTCCAAATAAATCACCACTCATATCCGCTTTACCATCAACTTTAGGAATATTGCTCATATCAAGGGTAGTAATTTTAAACATTTGGTCGGAACCTTCACAATCAGTCGTCGTAATTAAAGGTGTATGAGCATAAACATAATTATGACTTTGGAAATATTCATGAATAGCCTCTGCCGCTACACTACGAATACGAAATACTGCTTGAAAAAGATTAGTTCTAGGACGAAGATAGGCAACACTTCTTAAAAACTCTCTCGTGTGTCTCTTAGGTTGAATTGGATAATCTTCTGGGCAATCGCCAAGTAAAGTGATTTTAGATGCATGCATTTCATAAGCTTGATTACCACTAGACTTTGTAATTACCCCTTTTGCTTCTATAGCACACCCTACTAATAATTTCTTAATATCTAAAAAATTATCTAATTTCTCGTCATAAACAATTTGTAAATGTTCCATTGTGGTCCCATCAGAAAAATCAATAAAGCCAAAAGTCTTCTGATCCCTATGATTTCTAA
Source organism: uncultured Bacilli bacterium (assembly GCA_948543905.1). The sequence continues at coordinate 11,817 of CAOVIS010000016.1, read as the reverse complement.
TCCAACCTTGTACTATTACTTCTTTTTCTAAATACTCTTTAGTATTATCAAATAGTTCTTTTAAATCCATTTTTATTTTCCTTTCTATATTAAGGGGTTAACCTTGATGGCCCTCTAAAGATAAACATCTCTTCTTTTAAACTTGGAAGTCCTAATAATAACATAGTTAGACGGTCAATCCCAAGAGCAAAACCACCATGAGGAGGACAACCATATTTAAAAAATTCTAAGTAAAATTGAACATCTTTGCTTAAGCCTTTTTCTTCAGCTTGCTTTTTTAGTATATCATACCGGTGTTCTCTTTGAGCTCCAGTAGTAATTTCTGTGCCGCGCCATATTAAATCATAACCTTGAGGAATATCATTTTTTCGCATATGATAAAATGCTCTTTTAGTTTTAGCATAATCAGTAATAAAGAGAAATTCGTGTCCATATTCTTCCATTGCATATTTACTAGCTAATTTTTCAGCTTCAGCATTTAAATCGCCAACATCATGTTCAGGAATTTGGTAGTTATAACGTGTACTTAACTCTTGGTATAAATCTTGTAGTTTTATGCGCGGAAAAGGTTTAGTTGGAATAACTACTTCGTTATTAAATAATTCTTTAATATTGTTGCCATATAATTCTTTTACATGTGTTAAACCAGCGATTAGCATATCTTCTTCTAAATTCATTACATCCTCAAAAGAATCAATATAAGAAAACTCTAAGTCAAAAGAAGTAAATTCTGTAGTATGGCGATTAGTATTAGAATTTTCAGCTCTAAAGGCTGGAGCTATTTCAAAGACGCGTTCGATTGCACTAGCCATAGCCATTTGTTTATAAAATTGAGGACTTTGAGCAAGATAAGCAGGACGATCAAAGTATTTTACTTCAAATACTTCTGAACCAGATTCTGAGGCTGTAGAAATTAATTTTGGAGTATGGATTTCAGTGAAATCATTTTGAATAAGAAACGAACGCATGCCATCAACAAAAGCAGTTTGAACTTTATATATAAGATTATTTTTTTCACTTCTTAAATCTATCCAACGATAGTCCATACGAGTATCAATATTAGCTGTCTCATCAAGAGGAAGAGTATCAGCTAAGCTAAGGATTTTTAAAGAACTAGGAATAAATTCTTTGCCACCCATTTTGACATATTCACTTTTTGCCATTACTCCTTTAAATTCTAGGACACTACTAGCACTAACACCTTCTAATTGTTTTACTAATTCTTGGTTTTGGGCTTTATCAATTGAAACTTGGATTAATCCTGTTCTATCTTTTAAAATAACAAATATCATATATTTAGTATCCCGGATTTTTTCAGCCCAACCTCTAATACAAGATTCTTCATTTTCTTTTAAATTATTTATTAATGTTCTTTTCATTTAAACCACCTTTTCTATTTTATAAATTACTAATAATGTAATCTATTATTTCATTTTCATCAATTTTAGTTTCTTCATGCGTAAAATTATCTTTAACCGTAATTAAGCCTTTCTTCAAATCTTCGTCATTTAAAATAATTAAAATTCTAGCTCCCTTGCGATCAGCATCTTTAAATTGTGCTTTAAGACTTTTATCACTAAAATCCATATCTACCCTAACTTCTGACCATCTAAGACTTTGAGCAAGGGTTATAGCCTGTACTTTCTCTTCTGCACTTATAGCCATAATATAAACATCGACATTATCTGTATTGCTTAAAGTTTTTTCACTCTCTAATACACTAATAAGTCTATCTATACCACTAGCAAATCACACATGGTGTATCTGGTCCCTCTAAAGATTTAACTAAATTGTTGTATCTTCCTCCGGCAGCTAAAGTATTAGCCGTCCCTAATTCTTCATTATTGGTAACAAGTTCAAATACTGTATGATTATAATAATCAAGACCTCTAACAATCGAACAATCAACATCATAATCTACGTCTAATTCCATTAAATAATCTAATACTTTATCAAATCTCTTCCGACTCGTCTCATTTAAATAATCAACGATAACTGGTGCTTCCCTTAAAACTTTAGAATCTCTATCTACTTTACAATCAAGTATTCTAAGAGGATTAGTTTTAAATCTTTTTTGGCAATCTTCACATAATTCTCCTATATGTGGTTCTAGATATTTAACTAAAGCTTCGCGATATTTATCTCTAGATTCACTATCACCGAGACTGCTAATCTTAACCGTTAAATCTTCTATTCCCATCTCTTCTATTGCTCTATAAGCAAGTGATATTACTTCCGCATCAATTAAAGGAGAATCGCTTCCTAAAGCTTCTACACCAAATTGGGTAAATTCTCGGTATCTTCCAGCCCCAGGTCTTTCATAGCGATACATAGGCCCATAATAATATAATTTAACTAAATTATTATCGCCATACATTTTCTGTTCAATAAAGCTTCTTACAACACCAGCAGTTCCCTCAGGTCTAAGTGTTAAATCTCGATTTCCTCGGTCTTTAAAATCATAAGTTTCTTTAGATACTATATCACTAGACTCTCCCACACTTCTATGAAATAATTCCCTAGCTTCAAATAAAGGTGTTCTAATATAATTATAATTATATAAAGTTGCCACGCGTGAAAACACTCCTATAATAAATAGCCTTCTTCCCATAAATATCATAAGTTCCCTTTGGTTTTGTAATCATTTTCTTTTTTCCTCTCTTTCCTAAAAAATAAAAAACTTAGTAATCATGTAAGGACGAGTAAACCCCGCGGTGCCACCTTACTTTACTAAGTACGCTTTATTTTTTATCACGGTATTCCGCGTTTTTCTAATCTATAGAAAGCTGTCTTTTTAATAACTTGCTTAGGCCTTTCCAGCTTAACAGCCCTCTCTTTAAAGTCTGAGTTATTATACTTGGTCTTTCCTTAGAAAAATACTATATTAGTATTTTAGTATAAATTGTTATTTAAGTCAATTAAAAATAATCAATTTCTTATATTTCTCTTCTTCTTGATAATTGTTCTTGAGAATATTTTTTATCTATTTCTTGAACTATTAAATTCATTACTAACCTTATCTCTTCTGTAAATAAAGAAGGTCTACTAATATTCTTAAACTGTAAACTACCCCTTTCACATTCACAAGTTAATTCTTCTTTTTTAAAACTAATGCTATATCCATCTTTAGATTTTAATATTAATTCTTCAAAATATGGCTCAATTCTAAAAGTTATAAAGGTTTCGTCATGTTTATATAAATAGGAGTGATCAGAACTACTATATCTACCGGTTTTATACATTTCTTGCCGCTTTCTATCATAGTCACTAATTCTATAACACCTTCTTTTTGAAGTTTCACAGCATAAAAAGATTCAGCAACAAACATTTTAAATAATTCTTCTTCATTAAGAAGAGAAGCATCTTCAAAATCAGATATTTCTAAAGACTATAGATTTTTAAAATTAATTGCTTTATCTATAACTCTAACATTTGGTGGAAGTACTACTCTATCTAAGCTCCATAAAGCTCTATAATGTAGTTCCTCTAGTTGTTTATTTAACTCAATATCAAGACTAAAACCTGAATGCAAATCTTGAAAAATTAAATCAAAAAAGTCCCCACCTATACTTTTTAAAGTTGCTGGCATAATAAATTTTTTACCATTACACTTATCAGCTAAAACTTTTAACATCCCATTAATTTTGCTATTGTCTACAATACTACTTTTATGAATAGTGTTTATCCCTTCTGGCAATCTATATTCAACTTCTCTTCCTCTTTTATATTTTAAATATAGCATATACAATTTATATAGAGGATCTTCAAAAATCTATTCGTAATACCCATCGCTACAGTATAAAAATTGTACATTTGCTTCATTTCATAAACACTAGCAAGGGGAACAACTTCTTCCCAATTAAATATATCAAGATAAAAAATAGCATCTGGGTAATCCTTAATATTTACCATAGTATTTTGAAAAAAATAATTTAACCAATCATCACTACAAGAAATTGCAGCAATTAAAGCTAGAAGTATTCTATTATTTAATATCTCATAAAAAGAAAATTCTTCATTACTTTTAAGAACATCTATTAAATTCTCAATAATCTTTTTTGTTTCTTCCTTATATTTCGAACACCACAGATTAACATTAACAATATTACCTTTCACGATATCATTAATTTTAATCATAACCATATTTTGGTAGCACTCTAATTCTGTAAAATTTACCTCATTTAAGATATTAAAATTACAATCTTTAAAAATACAACTAATTAATACCCAATATTTATTTTCATATAATTCTTCTAAATCATTAAAACTTACTAAGTCTCGGCCATAAATACTAAAAATTTTATATTCAAGTTCTAAAGCCTTAATTCTTTCTAAAATTTCTTCTTTATCCTTAATATCTTCAAAATCTAAATACAATAAATCTGTATTTAAACTTTCAGCATCTTTTCTTAATTCTTTTAGTTTATTTTTATGAGTATAGACATATATTTCAAGTTCTTTTTCAATAGAGGCGATTAGCATTTTAGGTTCAAGATCTAAAGATTCTAAATATCCTACTATGTCTGGGATAACTAAAATTGCCATCTCTCTTACTTCATTTAATCTCGAATTAACTATTTCTTCTTCAAATTCTACTTCATAACTAGCAATATTTACCAAAACTTCTTTTACTCTTGTAGTTGCGATATCACTTAAATAGTTGTGTATCTCCTTTAACATAGTCTCTTCTTCTATATTAAAACTTAAAAATAAATGACTTAAATTATTTATTTCATTTAAAATTTCATTTAAAGCAATTAACCTTAATTTAGTCTCAACTATATATTCCCTTATATTATCTAAGTATAACTTTAATTTATAACACTTAATACATAATTCTAAATCTTCATTTTTAGGTTCATTTATTTTATCAAATAAAACATTACTATTATCATTTACTTCAAATAAATTAATTAATAAATCTAAATATATATTATTATATTCATGCAACTCTCTAGGCATAATATCGGTACTTACAACTGTTCTTTTTAATCTAAGACTACTAAAATATTCTTTTTTATATTCGTCTATCTTTCTTAAAGACTCAATATCAGATGCAAATTCTTCTCGAGTAGGCAAGGCTTCCCATCCTGATAAATTTTTAATCGCATTATCTTTTTCCCTAGGCTTCCATAGTCAATAAGGATATCCTTTCTAATAAAAATATTATACAACATAACTATACTAGCCGCTTCTATAAAGCACCAATAATACATATTATCAAATAAAAATAATAAAGATTCTTTTAAATAATAAACAGAAAAGAAAATAATTAATGAATCTATATAAAGTGCTATAAAACGTCTTATTTTTACAAACATATAATCAAAACCTTTTTAATATTATATCACTCTTTTTCTTGTTTTCAAATATTATTTTAGTTTAACGTAAAGAAAAAGCCCCAGATTTTTAATCTAAGGCCCTATTCTTATCACCAAAATTACAATGCATTGAATACATTAATTGTTCTTTATTATCTAATACTAAAACTTCATATATATTTCCTCTTATTTCACTATATCTATGTAATATAGCATAATAATTATCTTTAGTACTTAAAGTATCTAAGTCAAAATAAGATTTATAAATTTTCTCTTCCTCATTATTTAAACAACTTTCAAAATGATTAACTAATATTTCTTTAACTTCTTCTTTTGAATTTTCTTCAATATTTTTAAATATATTCATCTCTTTTAATTTTTGAAAATTATTTTTATTATATTTCATAACTTCAAGAGCCATAATATCTCCTGCTCCTATAAACTCCAATACAGTATTTATCCTTTTAGGATTAGGCATATTTTCTATATTCCAATTAGCTTTGTACACCTATGATATATTATTATTATTTTTTAATTTATTTATTAAGTCTTTTGTCATTATTCTTTGTATATAAAATAAACTGATTGTAATAAATACTATTCCAACAATTTTAAAAAATTTTTTCATATTATACCTTTCACTTTCAAATATATTTTAAGATTCATACCATGTTTTTTGTCCTGGCATATAATAATAGTAATTTACTTCCCAATTATATGGCTCTAATATGTCTTTATTTTGATATGACAATCTCATGTTGTTTGCCATTGAGGAAAAACTAAAATCTTCTCTTTTATTATCAAAATCATATCTATCATATACCTTTACACTTATTCTTGTATAATTAAATTCATTAGAAGTTTTATTTACAATAAAATGTGCACTTCCAACAGAATTAGCTAAATCTCTATCAGAAGAAAATTTTATTCCATCTTTTCCATTAAAGGTTGTACATGTATAATTATCTTTGTGAGAATTATTTTCCATACATTGCCTAACTGCCGCCTCTAATTCAGGAGACTTTCCAATTTTGTTTTTCAACAAGCCATCAATTGCTTTTTTAGGACTGCTTATAGATTTATTAAGCATTCTAGAAGATAATGGCATTTTGCCAACAATACCAATAACAGTAGATGCAAATCGCAACATAGGTTTAGTTAAAATATCATTAGCTTTCTTTAATATACGATACAGTCCTTGACCTTCATTGTCAATATTACAAATAGGATTATTACTTACATAAGCATATAAGTTATATCCAAGTATATCCCTATTAGCTCCTATTATACCATCTGCATTAATAAATCTTTCCCACTCTGGATTATAGTATCTACTATTTAGATAATATAACTTTGTTTCATTATCGTAATAATAACTTCTATATCTAAATGGATTTAGATATGCTATATGAGATAAGTCTGTTATTTCATTGTTATCTTTATCTTTTATACTTAATATATATCCCCATGCATCATAATCATATCTACATAGTAATTCATGATTACTATTTGTTATGCCTATTATATCTTCTTGCATATTTTTTTGATAATAATATATTTCATTATTATATTTAAATCCTATTAATGTTCCTTCCTCATCTCTTATATAGTATATCATATTATTATTCTTGTTTTCAAATATTATTTTATTTTCTTCTGTAAAATAGGTGGTAACTTCATTATTTACTTTCTTTTTATTTCTTATTCCATCTTTATCATATTCATATTCGACATTTAAGTTATTATCACTTAAACTCTTTAATTGTCTTCCATTTATCCATGTTAAATTTTTACTTCCAATAGTTATTGGATTACCTATTGCATCATATGTAATATTATCTTTATTATACCTAATTAACTGGTCTTCCCAAGTATTATTTTGATATAGAAAAGCATCCATTTTAAGAATAGCACTATTAGTTAAATCAAAAATAGTTTTAGTTCTTATATTACCTTCCATATCATAATTATAAGCATATTTTTTATTTGATATATAATCAATATCAATTAATAATTGATTAAAGTTATCATATTCATAGTGATGAATTAATTCTTTATTTAAATATATATCTGTTATATTATATAAATTATCATATTTATATTCATATAAATCATCACCTATTTGCATTGATTTTATAGTTGTAGAGGTTTTATTTCCATTATGAACATAAGAGCAAGAAACAAGAGCTTGGTTATCAATATTTTTAGAGGTTAATCTTCCTAAATAATCATAAGTATAATTTAGATTATGATTATCAAATGTTACTTTTGTTACAGCATCATCACCATTATATAAGTATTCTATTTCTTCTTTTTCTGTATTTAAAGTATAATCTTTTTTAGTTATATTACTATTTTCATCATATTTATAACTGATTTCATAATTATTATAATTATTATCTTTTAAATTATATTTATTTAATTTATTATCAATATCATAATAATATGAATAAATAGCATTATTATCTTTTATTTTAGCTAAATTACCTATATTATCATATTTATTTATAATCGTATTATTATCATTAGTAGTTTTTACTAATCTATCAAGTTCATCATATTCATAATTAACTGTAGAATTATTACCATAAGTAGATTTTATTAAATTACCATTGTTTGGAGCATATTCATTAGTTATTAATGTATTATCATTTATTTTTATTTCTTTAGTATTTAAGAAATCATCATAACTAAAGGTATAATCTTTATTACCACTAGTTATTTTAGATAATAAATTATTAGTATTATATTCATAATTTACTTCTTTTTCATTTTTTACTACTTTAGTTATTTGGTCTTTATCATTATAAGTATAAGATGTTACAACATCACTTGCATCCTTAATGCTATTAGTAAGTCCATTTATCTCATTTATATCATAGTTTGTAACTTTACCCAAGGTATCAACAGTTTTAGTTATAAATCTGCCATCTGAAGTATATTCGGCTTTTGATTCAATAAACATTTTAGTATTAGTATCTTCAAAATAAAACTCTGTATCTTCTTCTTTGGTGTTATCATCACTTAATGTTAAAACACCATTTTTATTACATAAATATTTTTCTAATAAATAAGACTTTATTTTATAACTGCCATTATCTTGTTTTATTAATTCAAACATAGCATCGCCATCACTAATAGCTGATAGATAAACTAAATCACTAGCTGTAATATAAAGATTAGCAATTTTAAAATAGTAACTTGTAGGGTCAATTTTATGAACAATAAAAGCATCATGGCTACAATCATCTTCTTTTAGCTTTATATTTCTATTGATAAAATCACAATCTAAATATTTAGCTGTTCCTTTAAGTCTTATATAGTAGTGCTTATCACTAATAAGTTCATTATCAGGATTAACATTATTTATAATGGTTTTAACTGGATTACCATTATTATCATATTTAATTTCATTAGATATACCGGTTGGACTTACGCCTTTTAATATTCTATCAGTTATGTTATTGTCATACTCAAAAGTAAAATTCTTACCCTTAGGATTAAACATACTTGTTAATTGATTATTCTTATCATATTTAAACTCACTAGTTGTTTTATTAGTATTTAAAATAGTATCCAAATTTCCTGTTTTAGGATTATTTATATTATAGTTTTGTTCTATATCTTTGGTTAATGATATATTTGTAACCGTAAATTCATTAACATTATTCCCTAAAAACATATATAATGCGACCTTTTTATAGGGACACTCAGGTTCAGAGAAAAAAGGTACTAACATAAATTGCCACTCATCATTACTTGATAAAATACTTACTGGAATAGAACATTTAGCTGTACATTTCCTTTCTTCTTCAGGAATATTTTCATCTTCATTAGGATAAAAATTAATTATAGCTCCAATATTTCCTGCCATAACTCCATCTTTATTAACACAAGTACTTTTATACATAAACGATAAATAATAAGTATCACCTATGCCATCTTTATTAGCTGGAGCACAACCACTAATATCAAAGGTCTTACTTAAGCTTTTATCAACTCCAATTTTAGGATAAACTTTAAATGCTTTATCACCATTAGCAAGTATTACTATTCCATCACCATCTGCCTCATTTATTTCATATTTCCAACCACTTAAGCCATCCTTAAAATCTCCATTTTCAATTAAATTATAATAATTAGCAAAAGGGCCAGCCTCTAATTGTATATCGTCTATATAAATAGCTTCAGTACAATTAAATTGTGCTTTAAGATTTTGATTAATTGCTGTAAAAGTAATGCTAAATCTTTTAAAGTCATTATTAATAGGTATATTAATTGAGTTCATAATATTACTATCTTGCATTATCTTAAGAGTTGTATGAGTACTATTTTTAACATAAAAACTCAAAGTATATTCTTTATTAAGAGTTAAATTATTTAAAGTTAAATAATCATTATCAAATATTTTTTGACTATATTTACCTGTTCTAGCATAATCAGTACTTCTATTACTTGGAACATTAAATAACATATTATTTCCATCTTCTAAGCTACTATTTTTAATTAAGTTTTTAGTATAACTTAAAGCTGGAGAATCGATTATTTTTTTATTAAAAGCTCTGCTTATAAAGTTAGCACTGCTTAACTTTAATCCTAATTTTTCGACTAATTTTTTGCCAAGACCAAAAGTAGCAAAATTCTTTTCTGTTTCTTGATAATTATTTGCACTTATTAAATTACCCTGATTGTTAAAAGTATAAACTACAAATTTACCAGATTTTTCTCTTACTTTTGTTGTTAAAAGTTCATAATCATAGCTAAAATAATTTTTAACTTCATTATCAGTACTTAATAAAGATACCTTAGATATTTTATAAGGGCTAACATCAAAATAAGAAAAAACTGTTTTCAATCCATTAATATCCTCTATTTGTGAAATTAATTTATTATTATCATAACTAATATTAATATCACCATATTTAGAACTAATTTTAGTAACTAAATTATTTGTTATATTTATGGTTGTAGTTCTACTACTACTTGATACAACAATATTATTACTATTATAAGCTATAGTTATTTCTGAACTATTTCCGTCAATTATTTTCGTAATTTTATTATTAGTATATATTATATTTAGATTAGCTCCTTTAGTATCTTCAATTTTAGTTAAATAATAAACATCATTATTCTTTGTAAAAATGTACTTATTTTTATTTTTGTCGATTACTATTATATCATTTGTATTTATTGTTGCACTAAGACCCAAACCATCTTCGTCTACCCAACTAGTATTATCTATTTCACCATTTTCTTTATAATCATGAGTAAAATAATGATTAGTACCATCAGAATCAATATATTCTAAATATTTTACATTATCAACCGTTACTTCCGTTATAGTCTCTTGCATATTAAGACGCCAGCCAAGGCCTAATCCATAATCCTTATTTAATACGACATCATTAGTATTATATATTAAATTTAAAGAAACAGGAGATTTTTCATTGATAGTTGAC
>CAOVIS010000016.1:0-1024 GCA_948543905.1 uncultured Bacilli bacterium | reverse complement strand
GCTGCTGGATACTTACCACCAATGGTTTCATTTAAATTAAAGGTTGTAGTTAAATTTCCAGTAAGATTATTAATATAACTAGCTCCATTTATATAATCAACTCTTTTATAACTCATATAATCTTCTAAACCATTTAAATTACGATATGTAACTGCAAGATATGGTCTATTAGCAGTACCATTTAGCATATCACTAGTTTTAGAATAAAATGATGCAGACTTTCTTTCTTCATTGTATGTTTCGTCATAATATTTTAACATAACTCCATAATTTGGCTTACCAGCATACCATCTTTTAACTAGATTAGTAATATTAAATCTATTAACTGTCCCGCTGGCCAAAGGATCATGATTTAAGAGAATATAATCTTCGATTTTAGAAGCATAATTATTAGCCATATTATTCCATGTTGCAGTATCTTCATCCCAATATGAAGTTAAAGCATGAACTGCCATATATTCAGTTTCTATATTAAATTGATGCCTATAATCTTTTAAATAAAAACTAGCATCTACTATTTCACAACCTGTTCCAATAGTAGGTAGTTCGAATCTTAATAATGTTCTAAATATGTTATCTTCTGATACACTTACCCATAAGTTATCTAATTCTTTATCATTAAAAACTGCATTAGGTAATTTACTTGCTATATATGTATCGTAAACACTATATTTACCAGGTTCTGGGTTTACTATCGTTGGATCTATTACTACGGGATAGCTAGCTTTATCTAACCACTCTTTATCTAAGTTTAATCTTAGAATATTGGAATTATTATCTCTTAATAATTCATAATTAATATTATAATTATAATTGTTATTATTATCCCACATATAGGAAGTATCAATTATAAATATATTTTTATTTTGGTCACGCACTTCTACTTTATTATTAGTTAAACTTAAGTTTAAGTTTGTATCTATTATAAAGTCAAAGTAATCAGGAATATTATTTTTATCTTTTAAAATAATTGATTCCTTAACCTTAGTAGATTCGACCTGATAATTAAAATCAATATTATCTA
>CAOVIS010000015.1:6842-15438 GCA_948543905.1 uncultured Bacilli bacterium | reverse complement strand
AAGAGGCTGCTAGGGCTTCAGCTTTTTTAGCTTTTTCTTCTTCATCTTTAACTCTAAGAGCAAGATAAGTTTTTAAAGTTTCAGTAAGCTTAATAATTTGACCATTTTTTAACTCACGATTTTTTTTAGCAGCCCTCTGGGCTATTTTAGCGGTCAAAGCTTCTTTATATTTTTTTATTGCAGCTTCCCTTAGAGCTATCATTTCTTTTAGATCTCTAATACTTTTATCTTCATCTTGTATTAAAGCTGGATTGTAATTTATCCATGACTTAGTTGGCATTTTAGATTTATCTTCAATGCTTGTATCCCAATCAGCAAGATTTTCGTAATCAATGTTTTCGTAAGCATTAGTTGGAATTTGTAAGCTTACTAAACTATCATTTTCAAGTTCTAATCTAGCACTAGCTTGGATTACTTTTTCTTGGTGGGCTTGCTCTTTTTTAGCAAGTTCCGCTTTTAATCTAGCATTTTCTTGCTCTATAGCATCAATTGTTTGTTTAAGTGCTTTAATAGAAGCATCTTCATCCCATAAGTTTTCGGGTTGAGACTCATTATAATTTACCCAAGCAGAAGTTGGAATTTTGGTAATAAATTCGGGATTTAAACCACTTGCTTCGGAAACATTATCAGTGGCTTTAATATCTTGAACTAAATCTAAAATATTAATAGGTTTAGCTTCTTTAATAATAGGTTCACTTTCAACTACAGCTTTTTTAGCTATTTGTTCTAATAACTCCCGATTAGTTAATTGCATAGTTGGAACCTCAACTACTTTAGAAGTTGAATCTGCAACTACAGGTTCTGGTATTTCTTTTTTAGACGCAAGGCCAGTTGCAATCCGTAATAATTCACCATTTACTTCAGGAAGTTTTGGACTTGTGGCTTCTGATTCCTTTACAGGAGCAGGTTCTTCTTCTAAAGATTCAATTTCAGCACCTTCTAAAGATTGGGCAGCTAATAAATTATCTAAAGTTAATTGTTCTGGAGCTTCTTCAGGTAAAACTTCTAGAGTTTCAATATCGGCTTCTCTAATTTCTGGAGTTTCAAGAACTTCAGGCTCCATAGTTTCAGTTAGACTTTCAATTGTAAATTGACCATTAGAATCTTCAATAGTTGGAACTACAGCAGGTTCAGGGTTTGGATTCTCAACTTTAGGCTCTGGTTCTTTTCTATCTAGTATTTCACCAATATTAATAGTCGCACCAGTAGCTACTTCTTGAGCTTTTGAGGTAGCATCTTCTATAACAGCTGAACCAGAGGCAAGAGTATCAAGATTTGATTCAGCAGATTCTAAGGATTCTGGCTCAAGAGAAGGTTTTGGAAGAACACTTTCTCTTTGTTCATCTAAATTAAGGGTTGCGCCTTCGCTTTCTCTTAAAGCATCATCAACATTTAAAGTTACTCCGGTAGTTGCTACCTCAGGAGATGCTGAGGTTTCTGGTGATTTAGAAGTTGGATGTTCTTCTAGTTTAGTTTCTTCTAGAATAGGATTAGAAGCAGGGGCTTGTTCTAAATTTAACGTTACTTGATCGCTATCAGCCTTAGGGGTTTTAGTTTTAGCTCTTTTGCGAGTTCTTTTTAAAGAAACTTCTTTTGCTTTTTCTTCTACTTCTTCTTTAACTTCCTCTTTTGGTTCTGCCTCAGGGGATGAAGCAGTATAACCATAAGGATTTTTTAATTTTAAAGCATCTAAAATTAAGCGTGGATTTTCTAAGATATGACTAGCTAAAGTTGTTGATTGTTCATAGTTTGTGTCATAATCTTTTTCAGGGTCACGAGTATTTGCAATGACATCTAAAAAACTAATGAATTCATCGTTAATCGTACGTTTTAATTCATCTACCGCAGCTTTAGCTTCACTTATATCCTTTACAAGCCTTTTTTTTGCCTTATTTATTTTAGCAGTCTCTTCATTCCATTCGGTATCGCTTATTTCATAAATTTTGGCATCTAATTCGGTTTGGCTTTTAGTTAGTTCTTCAAGTTCCTTTTTTAAGCTTGCTAAATAAAGGTTAAGCTCATCTAAGCCTTCCCCATTTCTTTTTTTTATACTAGTTCTAACTACAGCATTCGCCATAATCATCCCCTCTTTCACTGCACAAAAAAAATTTTTTAGTGCTATTATAGCACACTTTTATCATTTTGGCAAATATTTTTTTATTAGAATTTTTTGGAAAACTTTTTTTCCTCTTTTTCTTAGTTTTCTGGAGCTTCCTTGGTGCTCATTGCTAAATAATGTTTGGATAATTCTGTTATAATCTCACGCAAGAGAGCCTCATCGGTAATTTCTTCTATATATTCGGCATTCTCTTCTGTTATTATAGTGAAATATTTATATTCACTAGTGGGATTTTCTTCCTTATCTAAAGCTGCGCAATAAAGATATTTATTGTTTTTTTTAGTTATAATATCTAGAATTAGATAATCAATGTTATCATCTAAGGTTATTATATCTTGTATCTCCATACTATCTTCCCCTTCCATTTTTGACAAAATCTAAAGTATTATTTAAGGCTTCTATATCTTCATTTAAAGTAGTAATTAATAAATCAGGAGATATTTCTTCAAAGTAAGTTTTAATTTCTTCAACTTCTTTTTTGATACTTTCATCAATTTTAGCTAAAGCTTCCATATCTTTTAAATAATCTTTATTCATTGTTAATTCATCTAAAGTCTCTTGAAGCGATTTTATTTTTTGTTCAAAATGGAGAACTAGACCAATATTATCAAGATTTAAAATTCTTATTATAGCTTCTTTTACTAAGTTAAAATCTTTTAAGTCATAGTCATTTAAATCAACTGCTGTTTTACTAAAGATAAAATCTCTGATTTGTTTTACACTCTCACCTTTTTCGACTTTTTCTTGATAAGTATCTATTTGGTTTAGAATAAAAGCTTTATAAATATCATCCATATTAGAGGTTGGAATGCTTAACTCTTCACTTTTAGGGCTAAACTTCTCAACGTTCGCTGCGATAAAATCTTCGGGATTTTCTACTTCTTCATCGGGTGTTAAAGCATTAGGTGGAATATGATGAAATTCTGGTTTTTCTTTATACTCAGACTCTGGTTCTTCATGAGTAAGAGGAATGAAAGTTTCGCTCTCTGGTTTAGGACTAGGAGTATAAGAAGAAGCTTCATAAGCGTTATTAGAATTGAAATAATCATTTCTATAGTTAAGGTTATTATTTTTATCAATATCGATATTATCTAGTGGCAAAGCCGTTTCTTCAAATTTCTCTCGCCATTTTGCTAAAAGAGCTTGTTCATCATCTAGTTTAGGAGCCCAAGTTTTTAATATACCTTCAACAAAATACTTAAAATGTTCACTATGTTTATTTTTTTCTTTTTTAGCTTTTAAATAACCAATCTCAAAATTAATATCTTTTTGAATATTTTTTAATATTTCGCCAGGTTTTTTAGCTAAAGAAACAATTTTTTCATAGATTTTAGTCCGAATGCTAGGACTAGGAACCTTTAATATTTCATCTTCTCTTACAAGCCCATTTGCAAGGATAAGACCTCCGGTAGCAGTAGCTGTAGGTATTAGAGAACTCATGTAAGCCCCAAAAGTATTAGCGGCCGCAGCACTCATATTAATATCAGCAATACTAAACTTAGTAAATAAAGCTAGGCCTTCATTAATAGTATTAAATGCAGCACTATAAGTAGGCATAGCAATGGCATTACAACAATTAGCATAAATAAGCATTGGAGCAAGTTCACTTAAAGCTAGAGTAACTAAAATTAAAGCAAGACCAATGCCAAAGATTTTACGCCAATTTTTATTTATTTTAAGCTTATTTTTAGGATTTAGTTTACGAACTTTAATGATTTTTTTTCTTTTAGGCTTTTGCTCTTTTTTTTCAGATTTAGCTTTAGGTGGTAAAGCAGGAGGAAGTAAACCTTTATCATCTGGCTTATCTTTCCCTTTATCTTGAGGTGACTTTTTTAGATTAGCAATTTTATTTAAAAGTATAGCATAACCTGGAGCAGAATGAATATCAACTAAAGACCCTTCAACACTCACTAACTCCATTGATGCTTGAGCAGATTTTAAGCACTCATATTGTTCTATTAAAAGATGATATTCTTCCTCTTCAGACTCTAAAATCTTTCCTTCTAGTTTAGCTTTATCTTCTATTTCTTGAAGACGAATATCTATATTTTTGAGTATTTCTTCATTTTCCGGAATTTTAGGAACTAATTCATCGTAGTATATCGTTTTATTAACTAACTGTCTAAAGACCGGAATGTTAGCACTTTTAACATAGCCGATGTTCCAAACATTTTCAATATTGAGATCAACGTCTTTTAATGTATTAATAATAGCATCTATATAACTATATTCATCGCCGTCATCTGCAAGAAGGATTGTTCCATCAGACATAGTAGTAAGTTCAACCCCGGGAATATTTTTAGCTTGATTACATTTTCGCTCTAAGGATTTTTTGTATTCCTCAAGTTTTTTTATTTCGTTTATGTTAGTTTGAATTTCGGTTTCTTTAATTTTTTTACCACCAAAGAAAGGAGTAAGAGCTATTAGTTCTGTAACTTTTTCTTTATCTTCATCACGAACATATAAGTCTCCAGGATTTAAATCATCATTATAATCTTTGGGAGCATGTTCTAAACAGTCTTTAATAGCTAAAAGATTTAGATATTCAAAATAATATTCGAGAGGAACTTTACTGCCTATTGTTTTATCTTCGTTAACAGCATAAGTATTAATAGAACCTGGTTTAGAGGCTAAATACATTATTTCAATTAGCCGGCTATCGATAGCTTTTATGGTATTTAAATTAGGACTCGGCTTTTCTTCGGGAGTTTCAAGAGCTATTTTTTTATAGGCTTCATCAATTTTATCAAATAAGACTTCTACTCTTTTTTGGAGAGAGGCACTTACACAAAAAATATCAGATGCTATAACATAATCTTCGCCTTTGCGGTCTTTGCTTTTTAAAACTTTAATTAAATTATTGACTAAATCAACGAAATCTTCATTATTTTCTAATTCTTTTTTCTTTTCTTCAAAATAAGCAATAGCGGTTTCATTTATTTTATTTTTAGTTTCTTTTATTTTTAATTTTATATCTTCTTGAGATATAGCCATTTGGGCATATTCTTCAGTAAATATTTTTTCGATGGGAGCATTTTTAAGATTTTTGATAATATCATTTAAAGAGGCGGTGAGAGCTTCGAATTCTATTAGCATAGGTTCTACTTTATCGTATATTTCTGTAACCATAGAATTTACTCCTCTCCAAAAACTATATTATTTGATATAATTATAACATAGATACTTCTTTTTGGCAATTTAAAACAGATGTAAAATAAAGTGTTTTTAACTATAAATATTTGTTTTTTTATGATATCATTAAGTAAATAGAAAGAGGAATTAAAATGGATCAAAACATATTTAGAGAATATGATATTAGAGGAACTTATCCGGTTACGATTAACGAAACTGTTGCCTACACTATAGGAAGAAGTTATGGTAGTTATTTAAAAGAAAAGCTTAATCAGACAACTTGTATAGTGTCTCATGACAATAGATTATCAAGTCCCGCGCTTGCTGCTTATTTATCAAAAGGTATTACTGATAGTGGTCTTAATGTTTACAATTATGGGCTTACTACAACACCAATGCACTACTATGCTAGATATATTCATAATATTTATGGAGTTATGGTTACAGCAAGTCATAACCCTAAAGATGATAATGGCTTTAAATTTTCTTTTGATAATCTTGCTAATGCTAGAGGAGATATGATAGAAGACTTTAAAAATTATACTTTGGCAGGAAAGTTTTTATCAGGAACTGGTGTAGTATCTAGTGGAAGCATTTTAGACAAATATGTCGAATTTATTAGGTATGGATTAGAGTTTGGAAGAAGGAAAAGAAAAGTAATTATCGACCTTGGTAATGGTACCACTTCGATAGTGGCTAGAAAAGTTTTTGAGAAAGTAAATGTTGATTTTGACATTATATTTGAAGAAAATGATGGAAGATTTCCTAATCATCATCCTGACCCTAATGTAGAAGCTAATTTGGAAGCTTTAAAAAAAGAAGTTTTAAAAAAGAAAGCAGATTGTGGAATCGCCTTTGATGGAGATGGTGATAGACTAGGAATTGTAAATGAATTAGGACAGGTTGTGCCATCTGATCATTTTATGATTTTAATAATTAGAGATATTATTAATAAAGTTAAAAATAAAACTTTCTTATATGATGTTAAATGTTCTAAAGCTGTAGAAGATGAGATTAAAAGACTTGGTGGTACTCCTTTAATATTTCGAACGGGAGCTAGCTATACCCAAGCTAAAATAAAAGAAGATAATTTACCTTTTGGAGGAGAATATTCTGGGCATTTCTTCTTTAGAGATAAAATAGCTGATATGGGAAGTGGTATTTATGCGGGACTTAGGCTTTTAGAACTTTTAAGCAAGACTAGTGAATCTTTAAGTAAGCTTACAAGTGATATTCCGAAATATTTTAGTACTCCAGAAATTAAGTTTGCAAGTCCTGATGAAAAGAAATTTGATGTCATAGACAAAATTAAAGATTTTGCAGCTTCTCAAAATTGGGTACTTAATACTATAGATGGGGTAAGAGCCAATTTTGATAATGGTTGGGCTCTCGTTAGAGCTAGTAATACTGGTCCTAATATTACTATGCGGTGTGAGGCTACAACTGAAGAAGGTTTAAGTGATTTACAGACAATATTTACGAATTTAATTAATACTTATAACAAATAACATCTTTTTGGTGTTATTTTAATTTTTATACTTTACTTAAAAAAGAATTTTAGATATTATATAAAACGAGGTGTGTTATGGCAAAAGATTTAGATTTAAATAATCGATTTATTAATAAAATACTTGTAAGATTAGCAAAAAATAAGTCTTATGAGGCAATAAGTAAGGAGTTTAAAATCTCCCCTTCTTTTGTAGCTAGAGTTCATGACGAAGGTAAATATGAAATAGAAAAAATAAGAATTAGCATGCATATAAGAAACTTAATGAAGGATGAAAAATGGGAAGAAGCTTTAGAGCTGTGTAATAATCCAGAAGTACAATATAATGAAGTAGTTGCTTATCAAAAAGTAACTATCATGAAGCGGAAGAATTATGTAAAAACCCTATTTTTCAAAATTTAGACTCTTTTAAAAGTAGAAGTGTTACTTTAGACTTAATCAATGTGAATACACATTATTTGGATATTATAGAAGCTTTACAAAATGGTGAGGTTCTTTTAGAAGATTATGATTTAAATTATATTGAAAGAATTATATTTACAGTTTTAGATTATGAAATAAAAGGTTACCCAGAAGGCTATATTTTAAATTATTTAAAAAAAATTATTTTTGAATATGAAGAAGATAAGAATTTAATATCTATTATAAGACTTTTGAAAAATCATATTATGAAAAAAAGGAAATTTTTGGATAAAGACTTTTATTTAGATTTACTAAAGCAAGCTCAGAAATTAAATCAAAGTGGTGATAATATGAATCTCTTTAAAAAGTTTTTTTCTGAAATAATGATAAGAAATAGAAAAATAAAAAATTCTCAGATTTGAGAATTTTTTTAACGATTTTTATAAGGAACTGCAAGTAATTCTTTAACGTATGTTTCATCTGCACTTTGTAATTCATACATAGAAAAATATAAATTGCCATCTAAACCTTGCTTCTGTAATGGTAAGTCGGTACCTACTTTATAAATAAAACGTCTATTTGCATCGATATATTCTAAAATAGTACTATAAGGCTCATTATCTAAGCCAATTAAAGGGAATAAAGCCATGAATTAAAACCTCCTAAATAAATTATAACAGATATCCCACTATTTATCCATCAAAAATTCGTGAATTATTTCTTCTTCGCTTTCCATTTCTATTTCTTCGATGCGGTCAACCCGGCATTTTTCAGATAGCAAAATAGCTTCGACTTTTGAGACTGCGGTATCTACTACATCATTTATAACAACATAATTATATTTATTTATTTCATTTATTTCTTGATAGGCTCTTTTAAAGCGTTTGATAATTTGTTCTGAATCTTCAGTATTACGGGATTTTATGCGTTCTTTTACAATTTCCATAGATGGAGCCATAATAAATATCAAAATTGTTTCCGGGTTAAGTTCTTTTATTTGTTTAGCCCCTTCAACGTCAATTTCTAAAATGACGTCTAAGCCAGCATTTAATTTTTCGGCAATTTCACTTTTAGGTGTACCATAGTAGCAGCCATATTGAACTTGGGCATACTCTAGAAAATCGTTATTTTTAATCTTCGCTTCAAATTCTTCAGGTGTAACAAAATAATAATCTTTACCATCTATTTCACTACCTCTTTTTGGCCTTGAAGTATAAGAAATAGATAAACGTTCTAATAAATGTTTGATAACTGTACCTTTGCCAGCACAAGTAGTTCCAGATATAATAATTAAATTTCCGCGTTTTTTAGTTTTTATCATAATAATCTTCCTCACATTTTTATTAATCTATCATATTTTGGAGATTTTTGCAAGAAAAAAGCAAATTCTATTTTAAAAAGAACTGCTCCATACTAATATTTAAGACTTTACTTAT